>JACQRL010000147.1 GCA_016206485.1 Planctomycetota bacterium
ATAATGAAAGAAGATCATCTTGTGATAACTTTACAAAATATAAGAAATGCAATTGTTGGTATAGATAAAAAAATTCCACTCCTTAATGGTACAACGAGACAATATGTAAATTTTGACAACGCTGCAAGCACTCCGGTACTAAAACCGGTTTTGGATACTGTAAATCAGTTTTTGGAATGGTATTCGAGCATTCACAGGGGCACGGGCTGGAAGTCAATGCTGTCCACTCACATTTATGAGGAGTGCAGAAAGATTTTAGCGGATTTTGTTGGTGCTGATCCTGAACGTGACACAGTTATATTTGTTAAACATACAACTGAGGGCATAAATATTTTATCGAGACGGCTGAGATTTCCCGGCGGCGCAGTCATTCTCACCTCAATGATGGAACATCATGCGAATGATCTTCCGTGGCGTTTTTGCACCTGTGAGGATGGTCGGCCTGTTCAGGTAGAACATGTTCATGCTACTGAAGATGGAGAATATGACATAAAAGATTTGGAGAAAAAGCTGCAGGAATATAAGGGCAGGGTGTGTCTGGTTGCCTTTACTGCGGCATCAAATGTTACAGGGTATATAAATCCTATCTATGAGATAGCAGAGCTGTGTCACAAGGCTGGCTCAATTGTGTTTGTTGATTGCGCGCAGTTTACGGCCCATCATAAGATAGATATGAGACCTCATGATGATCCGCAGCATCTGGATTTTATATCATTTTCCGGGCATAAGATGTATGCCCCTTTTGGCGGTGGCGCGCTTGTCGGTCATCGTGGTGACTTTGAAGGTGGTAATCCGATGCTGGTTGGCGGAGGTTGTGTCAAGATGGTTTCGATGGATCGAATTGTATGGGAGCAGCCTCCGGAAAAGGAAGAAGCAGGCAGCCCCAACGTAATCGGGGCAGTGTCCCTTGCGCGATCCATTTCAGTACTTGAGAAACTTGGCATGGATAATATCGCCGAATGTGAAAGGCAGCTTACTACTTATGCCTTTAAAAAAATGGAACAAATCCCAAATCTGGTATTTTACGGCAAGAAAATGAGTAGTGATATCAATCGCCTTGGCGTAATACCGTTTAATATTCATGGGCTGGATGATTTTTTGACCGCGGCAATATTAGCATATGAAGGAGGAATTGGTGTACGCGCGGGATGTTTTTGCGCGCATCCGTACGTGAAGTTTCTGCTCAAGGTTCCGCAGGCGCAAATAGAAGAGTTTGAGGAACAGGTGATAAGAGGCAACCGCAGCAATCTGCCGGGAGCAGTCAGAATAAGTTTCGGGCTTTATAACACAATTGATGAAATTGATTATCTTTGCGAACGTTTGCAGCGAATATCCAGAGGCGAGTACTCAGATTCTTATGTTCTGGATAATGAATCCGGCATGTATCATCCTAAAGATTTTCTTGCAAATTTTGATGAGTTCTTCAGGATTGGTTGAGTTTTTTACAGGAGAAATAGATGGCAATTAACGCTTTGATGACTCTTTTTTTGTTGCTGCCATGCGGTGACGATACTTTTCTTTCTGATTTTGAGGAAGGATTAAAAAAGGCGAGGCAGGAAAATAAAGTGCTTCTTGTAGATTTTTATCACGATTGGTGACCAGACTGCTCTCGCATGGAGGAGAGCACCCTTAAGGACAGTTCGGTCCTTGAAGCGCTTAAAAAATTTATTGTTGTAAGACTTAATATTGATGATGCAAAGTCGATCACATTTGAGTTTAAAGTAAAGAGCGTGCCTTGGATATTGGCAGTCAATCCTTCAAATAGGGATAAAATTTCAGACCTTGTCGGTTTTGCAGATGTCCAGACATTTCTCGCGTTTCTAGATGATGTATCAAAGAAATATCAGCCGTCGACCGGCTCTCAGGATAAAAGTGAAAAAAAATTCAACTTTATCTACAAACGAACCGGATTTTCATTTGAGTCATCTGATAAAGATATTGTTATCGATATGTGGACATATCATCTGATTGAGTCTGTCAGTTTTCTGGACAAAGACTTTGATGGTGATGCAACCAAAATAAAACAGAGCAGATTCGGGCTGCAGTCTACGCTTTATAATAATACTACATTTCTAACTCATCTTGATTTTGCATTGGATAAACCTCTTCTTGATCTATATGTGGAGTATCAGGTAACACGTCCCATAAACGTTAGAGTTGGCCGGTTTAAAGTCCCGATGGGCACGCAGTTTCTACCCAGACGGGATTACTGGGATTTTGTTGAACCGAGCTACTACACTTTTTCACTCCTGCCTCGACGTGATCTTGGGGGGATGGTCTATGGTGGTGGCGGACTCTATGGGATCTATATGAAATACTGGCTTGGAGTCTTTAACGGAGTTCAGGATGGATACACTGATACTGATAACTCTAAAGATTTTGCAGGCAGGCTTACATTAAACCCGTTTCCTTCCCCTGAATTTGATTTCAACTTCAGTTATTCATGGACGGCAGGAAGGAGCAAAGAATCTCTTAGTACTTTTAAAGTTACTGATGAGAGCATTACAGGCATTATGAGCTTTCTTCCCGGATCGGCATATGATGGATTTCGCAGTCGAGAGGGATGGGAGTTAGAATTATTGTGGCGCAACTTCGCTGTTGGGGCAGAGCAGATCACTCAAAACAGCCACATAACAGGCGGGAAAATTGTTGATGAGTCATTTCAGATGAAAGGGAATGCAGTTTGGCTCGCGTGGATTATTACAGGAGAAAAGAAGAGTCGGGATGAATGGCTCATACCAAAAAATAAACTTGGAGCGTTCGAAATTGTATCGAGGTTCTCATCATTCAGCGCGGATGATGAACTCTCATCTGTAACACAATCAGGTAAGTTTACTGAAAGCGCAAAACAATATCTGATTGGCCTTAACTGGTATCTGACCAGGTATACACGCCTGATGCTGGATTATCTTTATTCAAAATATGATGACGATGTTGAGATCAAGACCGGAACGCGTGAAGATTTGAATAGAACGATACTTGGCGGCTTTGAGGTGCATTTTTAGCGAACTGCAGATTATACAGATTTGATCTGCAAAGTCTCTGTATTAGATTTGTTAACCATTCGTGGTAAAACCCTGCTTAATATAGTAGGGCGTAGAGGAAATTATAGATTAGCTCATGAATATATTTATTTGTAAAGGAGTTGTGTGATGGAAGGAAGTGAATATTTAGAGGATGCACTTACGAGCTTTAAAAAATATAAGAAACTTGCTGATGACGCTGTTTCTCAAATTACTGACGAACAGTTGTTTCTGAAACTTGATGCTGAATCAAACAATATTGCAGTAATAATTAAACATATGTCTGGAAATATGATTTCACGTTGGAAAGATTTTTTGACAACCGATGGAGAAAAACCTGACAGGAACCGTGATTCTGAGTTTGTAATCACTGAATCTGATTCAGTTCAGGAGATAATGAGAAACTGGGAGAATGGCTGGAAACAGCTGTTTATCACCATAAAGAACTTAAAAGATTCTGATTTGAACAAAATTGTATATATCAGAGGAGAGAAGCTCATCGTTTTCGAGGCCATAAACAGACAGCTCACGCACTATGCATACCATGTGGGTCAGATAGTTTTGTTGGCGAAACATTTCACCGGTTCAAATTGGTGTTGTTTGAGCATTCCTCGCGGAAAGTCCAGTGAATTTCATGTTTCAAAGGACGGTGTGCCATATAAAGTCAAGGATATGGGTTAGATTATCAGAAGTAGGCTATACGAGTTAAATTTAAGCGACGTCTTGCGATTTCCTCCACAGATTTCTCAGATTAAGGAGTTTGATGACACAGATACGAGAGTCAGGCCTAATCCATTAATCAATGCAATCAATGTATTACTCGGTGTAATCAGTGATCTACATGAATTTTACGAAAGATCATTTAAGATCTAAAATCTGAAATTGTTTACACCCAGGCGATCAACCCTGTCTCCTGAGAATATGGCAGGAGCGGGTGTGTCGGGATGATTCTTATACCGTATGAATAATTTCCGCTTTTTTCGATTTTATATGACAGTTGATATCTCAATGTGGTTCCTCCATCGTGGTCAAGTTTAAACGGGATTATCTCAGGGCTTTCAATGAATTGTTCTTTTTTTGCCCTTCCGATGATCAGCTCTACTTTAATCTCATGTTTTTTCATTTTCCCTGTACCGAGCAGAAGGTTGAAATTTATCACATTGTCCGGATGCAGGACCTCTCCGTCTATCCCGCTGGCTGTCATCTCGAGTATTCGGAGCTCTGAAAATTTGAGGCGGATGTTCTGTTTCCATTGGTTGAGTTCTCTGAGACCTTTGAAATTGTCATTGATCAGCTGATTTTTTCTTTCTATTGCGGGGACATAGATTTTATCGCAGTACTCTTTGAGCATGCGTCTTGTGCTGAAGTGTTCAAATGAAAGAAGTATTGAGTTTTTCATTTTTTCAACCCATCTGGCAGGTATGCCTTCGCCGTTTTTATCGTAATACATCGGGATGATCTCATGTTCCAGGGCATCCATCAGGGAAAGGTTGTCAAACTGGTCCTGTTTGTGCTGATCTTCGACATGTCTTCCGGGATCAACTGCCCATCCTGCTTCAGGCTGATAACCCTCATACCACCAGCCGTCGAGTGTGGAAAGGTTAACAACTCCGTTTGCCCCTGCCTTCATTCCGCTCGTTCCGCTGGCCTCATTGGGAGGTATTGGGACGTTGAGCCAGAGATCAACCCCCTGAACAAGAAGTTTTGCCAGCTCAATATCGTAGTTTTCAATAAAGATAATTTTCCCCCAGAATTCCTGAGATCGTACTATGCTGGTTATGTTTTTTATCGTGTCTTTTCCGATATTATCTGCAGGATGCGCCTTTCCGGCAAAGACAATCTGGACCGGATATTTTTGCGATCTGACTATATTTTTCAACCTTTCGATGTCCTGAAATAAAAGTTGAGGTCTTTTGTAGGAAGCGAACCGCTTTGCAAAACCTATCGTAAGTGTAGTAATACTCATGTTGTTAACCAACTTGCGCAGCTCGTCGGCATTACTTGCCCACTGGATGTATTGTTTTGTGATATTTTTCTTTATGAAATCAATCAGTGCTGCCTTTTGGGTCATGTGATTGTGCCATATTGTTTTTTCTGAGATACTCTTCACTATATTTGGGGATCTACCGTTGCCATCGTTTTTATCAGGACTGGAATCGAGATATTTATCGAATGTCTTTCTCATTTCTCTTCCCAGCCATGTCGGGATATGTACTCCGTTTGTAACTGAAGTAATTGGGATATCTTCAATAAACAGTTCAGGCCATACGCCTGTCCACATGCTGCGTGATATCTTTCCATGTTGTTTCGATACGCCATTGGCTTTTGAAGTCAGTCTTAGCGCAAGAACAGTCATTGAAAACTGGCTCATATGTTCTACGGACTTGTCTTTGCCAAGATTTATAAAGGAATCCCAGGTAGTTTGCAGCTCATTTGGTAATTCGGAGAAATAATGTTTCATCAGATCATCATCGAAGACCTCGTTTCCTGCAGGCACCGGTGTATGGGTTGTGAATACTGAAGATGCTTTTACAGCTTCTTTAGCTTCAGATTGAGGCATTCCTTTTTTTATGAGATCTCTGAGCCTTTCTATGAGCAGAAATGCGCAATGCCCTTCATTTAAGTGGTATAAGGCAGGTTCAAATCCCAGTTTGTTTAACAGTCTTATTCCTCCTATACCAAGGAGAATTTCCTGTTTTATTCTTGTCTTCTTGTCACCGCCATATAATCGAAGTGAGATCTCTCTGTCGTGCGGAATATTATCAGGAATGTCCGTATCAAGAAGAAAAAGTCTTGTTCTGCCGACGCTCACCTCCCACGCCTTTGCGTATGCGGGTCTGTTCGGAAGCTCGATCTGAATCTTTATATCTGCGCCTTTTTCATCTTTTACGGCTTTCATAGGGTAATCAAAAGGATTTCCTGTCTCATAGATTTCTGTCTGCCTGCCCTGTCTGTCGATCAGCTGACGGAAATAGCCATCTTTGTAAAAGATCCCCACTGCTACAAGAGGGATATTAAGATCAGATGCTTCCTTTAAGTGGTCTCCTGAAAGTAATCCCAGACCTCCGGAATAAATAGGAAGGCTTTCATGTAGTCCATATTCCATTGAAAAGTATGCTATGGGATGTTCTCTGGAAAAAACTTTTTTTTCTTCCAGGTGAAAAGATTTATTTTTCATGTAGGTGTTGAAGGATGAATATACTTTTATAAATTTGTCTATGAACTTGGGATCTTTGGCATTATTTTGCAGCTGTTCGATTGAGATCTGATTGAGCATCTTGACAGGATTATGATCTGTTACCTCCCAAAGTTTGGGGTCAAGAGACGCGAATAGTTCTGTTGCTTCCGGCTGCCACGACCACCATAAGTTGTAGGCGAGCTCCTGAAGTTTTTCCAGTTCCTTTGGTATAGTTTGAAACACCGTAAGGTAACGTAATTTTGGAAGCGATGTGCTTGAGATCGTAAACGGCATAAATCGAAGATTCGGATTTTTTTGCCTTTCAGCCGCTTTCCTCAGCGCTGTATTATATGCCTTGATATATAATGTATAAAACGCAGACCAATCCGCGTAACCGGCGATTTTGCGCGCTATTTGACGGCGCTTGGAAAGGGTGTTACCATCTGCAATACAATAATCATAAAGCGTTGATGTACACTCATGCACTACTTCTTCCTCGTCTTGCCCCTGACGCTGCATAACTTTTATGGCGCCGTTAATATTTCCTTCAAGTCCCTTCACCCACAACCCGAATCCTGCTACATCCGTAGTTACTGTCGGGACTGAAAAGGCAATGCTTTCGTGAGGAGTATATCCCCACGGTTCGTAGAATGAGGGGAATACCCCGAGATCGCATGCTGAGAGGATATCATAATACGGAATATTGATTATGCCATCATGCCCATTCAGATATGCCGGGCAAAAAATAATATTAACTTTATTTTCATTGCTATTATGGAACCCATATTTGTGGCATGCTTGTATTGTTTGATCATGATGTTCATTCCAGAGCAAATGCGTAGAAATACCGGCCCTTTCCATCCTGTCTGATGTTTTGTTGCCGTAGATCTGCGAATACAGGCTTTCGGATATTCCTTTGTGTCCGCTTGCCATTAAAATCCATGCAACAACCTGAGGTGTGGAAGTCTCATGTTTTAGCTTTTGTTCAAGCTCAGACAAACTGTGCATGAATATATCAACCCCTTTATTTCGATATTCGTAGCGGCCTGATATGACAAAATGACGCGTGTTGTCCGGAAGATTTTTTCCGGTGAACTTGCGCGCAAAGTTCATCAGAAGACCTCGTGTTTTTTCAGGGACTTCCCTGTTCTTGTTGTAATCGGGAATTTCATCGATGTTTAATCCATTATAGACGATATGATCTGCCTGCTTGCTAAGAACAAGCAGACCTTCCTTTGCGGTAATATCGCTGACTGTTGTAAAGCTGTCTGCTTCCCTTGCGCTTGCGACTTCCATCGAATGTTTTGCCAGGACACCGCAGTTTTTCGCGTCTTCGATAGGTTGAATCGAAGTGTTTTCCGAATATATGTTAATTCCATTGCCGGAAAGCGCTCTTCCCAGAACAGTCGCATGTGTTGTGAAAACAGTTGCTGCTTTCGGCTGATTTTTCTTCAGGTAAAGAAGCCCTGCGCCGCACATCCATTCGTGGAAATGCGCTATTGCACGGTCATCTTTTCCTGTCAGCGCGTTTGTTATTGCCTCTATCGCTTCTCCGCATGCAATAGAAAAAATAACAGGTTCAACATAGTCCCATTGAGCGGCATATGAATCTATTCCAAAATCTTCCCACAACTTGAATAAAATCTTGCTGACATCATATCTATCCGAGTAATCCACAAGTATTACTTTCGGATTGCCATCAACGTGCCATCGTCCGACCCGGAATTTTAATCCTTTGTCATTAAGAGCCTTGCAAATCGGTTCCCACTCTGGCTCATCTGTTTCCTTAAGTTCAGGGTTTATGTCGCGTAAAGGACCAAGCAGAAAGTAATTGTTTCCGTAATGTTTAAGGGCCTGAGGTATTTTTGAGCGGATAAGTGTATAGATTCCGCCAACCTTGTTGCACACTTCCCAACTGACTTCAAACAGATAATCCATATTTATTCCTCTTTATTGTTCAAGCGTTAATATAAAATCTGCAAGGACATTCTGAAAGTTTATATACGCTTCATAAGGAGTTTTGTAAGGGTTGAAATATTTGTGTACATCCCCGTCTGCGAACCATTTTGTGCACATGTAATAGAAGTAATCGGATGTCTGCAGAAATCTCCATGCTGCAAGCAGGTTCGGATCTCCTTTTTTGTATACTGTTTCTCTTAGTGAGTAGAGTGTTTCAAGCGCGTCATCCTGCATGGAATTGCCTTTCCACGCTGTTAAATCCCTCTCGATATCTGCCCAGGAGATAAATTCTGGCACGTCAAGTTTAGCGACAGGCGACAGTTTGTCCCTGATCTCTGACGGAGTAGTAAAGCAAAAATCAGGATGATTTAAGAGGCTGGCGGGGAGGGCATTTAAAAACTCGAAAATGCCGGTGTCGGCCCACTGGTGTTCACCGAATGTCTCATAATCCATGAAGAAATTTATTACTTCTCCTGATCCGGCATGGCTGTGTATCCAGGACGCATATTTTTCCGTCGTGAGCGGGAACTCATTCCATTCCCGGTTTGAAAAACGAAATGCTATATCATCTGAGAGTTTATAGTTTCTTAAAAGAAGACGGATTTTCTGGCATGACTGCGGCTGATACACAAAATTCGGGCTGCGCCAGCCAAGAATTTTATCAGCGCCTTCAGCAAGTATTACGCTATAGCCCAGATCTTCTGCCGCTGAAGCCACATCGTTATTGTAAATTAATTCCGTATTGCGGAATGTGCATGGAGTCTGCCCAAATTCTTTTTGAACCATTTCTTTATGCAGCCGCAGCTGATTTACAAATTCATCTTTTGAAAAAAGAAAACATAAGCTGTGATTGTATGTTTCATTAATAAATTCAACACAGCCGGTGTCGGCAAGCCGCTTAAATGAATCGAGTGTTTCAGGGCTGAATCTTTTGAATTGTTCGATGGCCATACCTGTTATGGAATAAGATATTTTAAAACGCCCCTCGTATTGTTTTATCAGTTGAAGCATTACGTTGTTTGCGGGGAGATAGCATTTATTCGCAACTTTCTGCATTATGGAGCGGTTTACTTCATCATCTTCATAAAAATGAGATTTACCTATATCGAACACGGTGTATTTGCGGAGTCTTTTGGGCTGATGAACCTGAAAATAAAAGCAAAGATTAATCATTGTGTTTTGTGATCTCATTATAGATGTCCGCAACTTTTTCCGCCGCCTTATCCCACTGGAAATTTTTTAATTCCTCGGATGCCCTTGTGACCATCTCATTTCGCAGCGCATTATGATCGAGCAGGGCAATAATTTTATTTGCTATGTCGTCTATGTCCCAAAAGTCTACTGTCAGCGCGTGTTTTAATATCTCCGCTACGCCTGACTGATTTGATATTATAACAGGCACATTGTAGCGCATCGCTTCAAGAGGTGAGATCCCAAACGGTTCAGATACACTGGGCATCACATAAACGTCGCTCTGGGCGTAAATTTTCTCTACATCGGATCCCCGCAGAAACCCTGTGAAATGAAAATATCTCCCGATTTTCAACTGCGCTACTCTTTCTATCATGCGTGGAGCCATGTCTCCGCTTCCCGCCATAACAAAGCGCACATTTTTTCTTTTCTGTAATACTTTAGCTGCCGCTTCAACAAAATAATCAGGACCTTTTTGAAATGTGATTCGCCCGAGAAACAGGACGATTTTATCTCTTTTTAACTCGCTTACTGAAGATTCGCATGATGGCGCGACCTCCTCTTTTTTTACAGCGTTGTGCACCGCTTCAATTTTATCCGGGTGAATGCCGTAATATTTTATGATCAGTTCTTTTGTGTAATAACTTACCGGGATAATTTTGTCTGCAAGCTCCATTCCGAGCTTTTCTATATTATAGATCTCTCTGTTCATATTTTCACCGCTTCGGTCGAATTCCAGAGAGTGGACGTGATAGACCAAAGGTCTGCCGCTTATTTGTTTTGCCTTTATACCGGCCATAACTGTGAGCCAGTCGTGGATATGAATCACATCGTGAGGGATTTTGGCAAAGATACTCGCCAGAATCGAATATCTTGTCACTTCGGAGATCAAATCCGGCCCATAGTCTCCAGAAAATACGAGCTCAAAAGATCTGTGCAGATCTTGTGTTTTGGTAAGATATTCTGACTCCAAATCAGCTATTTTTATTGGAAGCTCAGAATATTCTTTTTGTGTTATGTATGGTCTGAGTGGGGAGTCGATTCGTTTTATTTCAAGCTGTCGCATTACTTCTTTTTTTATCTCGCTTCGTACAGGCTCAGGAAGTGCATCTATAGTCATTTGACTTCCACTCACCAGTGTTACATGAAGATTAGGATCAACCTTCCCTTTTATTGCCGGCAAAACAAGCGTGATTTCATGCCCTTTGTTTACAAGCGCCTTTGTAAGTTCATAACAAACGATGCCAAGTCCTCCGCTTATATAGGGTGGGAACTCCCAGCCAAACATTAGAATTTTCATAATGATTCCGCACAGTATTAGCATAAAGCCCCCCTCACTATTTTGTGTATAACTTTACAATTGCTGCTGTATGCTAAGGGGCATCTATTTTATATTGTATCTGGCTTTTATTTCTTTTTCTGCCTGGATCCAGTCGCTTACATCTGATCCCGGTTTGCTGCCTCTTCTCAGGTAGATTTCATAGGCCCTTTTTTTCACTTCGCTTGTGAATTGTTCCCTGGGGAGCTCCGTTTTTGGAGCCCTTGAAACATCACCTGCTGGTTTTGTCATAGTTTTCTTCATCATATATACCTCCAATAAAATTTATTAAGATTCAATCATATAAGATATTCTTAGCAGTTCTGCGCTGTTCCAGGTCTGCGCGATACAGCCGCCGGCAAGATGTGGCGGATCTCCGTCGAAGACTTCAGATATAAATCCGATTCCGGCTTCATTGAGATGATCGCTGAAATTCGAAAGAATTTTCCTGATTTTTGTGAGCTCAGCTTTTTTGTCCTTAGATGTTTTTAGAAGAGCCTCACAAAAATGCCCCAAAAGCCATGGCCATACCGTTCCATTATGATATGCCTTGTCACGTTCTACGGAGTTTCCGCAATATTTTCCGATATATTTAGGGTCACTTTTAGAAAGAGTTCTAAGTCCGAAGGGTGTGAGAAGTTCATTTTCAACGACTTTAATTAGTCTTCTGGACATATCAATCGGGATCATTGAGTAGGGCATTGACACGGCAAAAATCTGATTGGGTCTTATTGATGAGTCAAGCCCGCCATCTGACCAGACATCTCCGAGATAACCTTTATCTTGTATCCAAAATAGATTAATAAAGGTGTCTCTCAATTTCTCCAGTGATATAGATTGCAGTGCATCGGTAAAAGCTGTGTCTTCATCTTTGAATTTATCCGCGAGCGCAGAGGTGAAACAGAGCGCATTGTACCACAACGCATTAATTTCTACCGGGCATCCTGATCGTGTAGTGGCAGGTTTTCCGTCTACTTTGGCATCCATCCATGTGAGCTGGGTTTCTTTGTCGCCGGCATTCAGGAGACCGTTTTCAAGCATCTTAATGTGATAGTCTGTTCCGTTTTTATAATACATTACGATGTTTTTTATCGTAGGCCATAGATACTTGTTTATTCCGGTATAATCGTCTGTACTTTCAAGATATTTCTGGATTGCCCATATAAACCACAGACTAGTGTCTGCGCTGTTGTATGCATTTCCATTTGTGCTTAAAAAATTTGGGATGAGTCCGTTTTTTTCATGCTGAGCAAATGTTTTCAGGATGTTAAGGCACTCATTATGTTTGCCTGCGCACAATGTTAGTCCCGGCAGACTTATCATTGTGTCTCTTCCCCATTCAAGAAACCAGTGGTATCCTGCAACAACAGAACTTTGTCCTGATTTCTTTGTTATGAATGAATGCGCTGCTGACTTTGACAGGGTTTTTTGAAATTTATTTCCTTTTAAGTTTCCTTCAGATTCAGTCCTGCGGGAAAACTCTTTATCCCATAATTGCTCCAGAGGTTTATCCGTCTCATCTGTTGATATAGAAAGGAAAACTTGTGTTCCTTTATTGAACGGAATTTCTATAAGACCTGGGCTGAAAAGGTCCTCACAGTGTTCAAAACCCCGGTTTTTTTCCTGAATATATTCGAAGTTTCTGTACCAGTCCGGGGAAGGAGAAAACTCGAATTTACCTGATATTTGCATATAAAAGGCCGGCATCCCGTAATAAGGGGACATAAAGAAGCCGTTTTTACACGGGAAAGTGCGTACACGCAAAAAGAGGTTTTCTCTGCTCAGGTGATGAAAATTTCTATATGCAAGCAATGGTTTTATGCACAGTGTGGATAATGCGGGAAGGGCAACAGCATTGTATTTTATCAAGACTGTATTTGTACCAGATAAAAGCATTATCTCTTTTTGGATTTTTATGTCTTTGTCTTGGTAAGTAAAAGAAGGCGTTACAGACTGTGAAAATTCTTGGAGATAATAAGGAGATCCGGGATGGAAGGTTTCAGGATACTTGTGAACAGATAAACGCAATTCATCTCTTCCGTTGTTGAAGGTGATCCAGTCGTCAAACTTCGAAAGCAGTACCTGTTTATCCGGCAGATTGTCTGATTGCGATATAAGAAGACCATGATATTTTCGTGTGTGGCAGTTAAGTATTGTGCTTGACGCGTATCCCCCCGTTCCGTTGGTTTCCAGCCACTCGAGCTGCAAGGCCTTCTTAATGTCCTTGCATTGAGCAGGAGTAATCTCATTCAACATCAAACACACTCCTTCACTTTTAAGTGAGAACAGGTAATGGTAAATAATATCTATTCTAGTGTGAGGTGTAAAGGGAAAGAGGTCTATTGTCAGTATAGCAATGTGTTTCCGAGAAAATTTAGCATGGATTTATAGACACAAGCGCTTCGCTATTGAAAACCTGAAGGTAGACATTCGACAGACGCAGTTGGTTGGTACTTCGGCGCTACAATTTTCGTGGAAGTTTGATAATTAACTCTTTGCCGGTATCGTCGTGTATTTCTATTTTTTTTGACCAATATTCATAATAATTTCTTGTTTAATTAAAAAATAGACATATAGTTAACACGTATATCCCGTTCAGCATAAAATCGTCCTTTCCTGTAATCGGACGTATTATGTTTATCTTTGATTCACTATACCTACACGAACATGAATATGCTTTTAACTCATTGTCCATCATATATTGGATTTTTAACCTGAATTTGAGGTTCTTTATTGCGTTGAAAACTTTGTCATTGCTGTTGTCGACTTTAATCGACAATTTCACTACTTTGCCCTTGCGCATCTTAATTGTGTGAGGTTTTAATACATCTAATAGGAGTGTAGGGTATCCATACTCAGGATGGTCGAATTGCAGGGATGCAAATTGATATGGAAACTTATCAAAAAAGAAGTTCCCGGCCTCATCACTTAAGTATCCACTCGGCTATATCTTTAATGACTTCTTCAGAGACGTTGCCCGGAATCCCAAATTCAGCCTCTACAATCTTTCCTTGTCCTGCTATGAAGAAGCGGTTGAGCGTTTCATAGGGTTTGACCAGCGTGTAAGTGCTGTTTGAGAGATGTTTTTTCCATGTCGCAAAGTCTTTTTCTGCCAGTACATCTCTTTGCGCGTGAAGTAATAATAAAGGTTTGTTCATTGAAGCAGCGGCTTCCGTCGGGTTATATCCCTGAAGGCTTAGCCAAAAAACAGCAGGAATATCAAAAGGGAGCTGGTCTGAAGCAAATTTGTCATTAAGATCCTTGCTCTTCGCATTAGCAACCTTTTTGCTTAATTCTGTATAGAGTGCGGACTCCGTGTCATCCATTTTTCCGTCTTCATTGAATCGCGCTGAAATTTCTTTCAGTGTTGTGTCTTCCAAGGGTTGAGCGATTCCAGACATTATTATATAACCGCGCACATCGGCATCTTTCAGCCCGCTGCCGGATACTGCCTCAGCAATCTTTGGTATCATCGATCCCGCATGCGCATGGCCCAGAATAAATATTCGTTTGGTATCAAGTTGTATATTATCTTCTTCAAGAATTTGTGCGGATTTGCTGACTATTGTCTTTACGGCATTAACCGCATCATCTGTGTATAGTTCTTTAATTGTGTACTTACCCTGTATTTTTGGGTCTGATCTCAGTCTGTTGCTGTATCGGAGGACTGCGATTCCTTTCGAAGAAAGTCCATACGCAATGTCTTTAAACATCTTGTTTGGGCCTACAGAGTGGTCGTAATCATAGGGACCTGCTCCGCTTACTAAGATAAGAATGGGATATGGTCCTGTCATCTTTGTGTCTTTCAGTTTTTCAGGGTCGGGATAGGTAAGATATCCGGTTAGATAGTTGCCTTCAGAAACTTCTCCTACAGCGACTTCGTCCTCAAAAAATTTGTCCTTGTCCGCATATGCCGGAATCTTGTGGAATCTGTCCATATCCGGATTTGCTGTCTCAAATCCATGAATCATATTTTTCTTATCAAAATAGATAATAAAGTCAGCCAGAAACCTTTCAAATCTGCAGTGTAGGATCACCCTGAAATTTGATTCTTTAAGGTTGAATTTCTGCTCTTCCAGATTGACTATCTCTACAAGCTTACCCAGCTGCTCGTTGACCTTCTTGATAAATCCGCTGAATTTTTCCTTTGCATCCGGGGTTTTCAGGTGGTCTGCGCATAGATTATACGCATCTTCTTCCTGTCCATTCAAAAGGTCTTCTAGAAATTTTTTTGCGGTTTCTGCAGGATTAAATTTTTCATCATCCTGGTCAAACGAAAAACCCAAAATAGTAACAATAGAAATCACTCTAAGCATATAAACTCCTTCTCAAAAATGTAGATAGTATGTCATAGCGGCAGAATGTCTATCTATACTTAGGGAAGGTTGTTTTTTGATTTTTAAGATGACAGAGCGTACCGTAATTGCTGGTTATCAGCTCATCAGCTGATAATTCGATATTAAAACTCGCAAGACACTAATTTACCGGTAATATTTTGAGAAAGTTAATGAAAGAAACGAAATCAATTATTCCTGTAGAGTTAATTGAGAAAAAGATTTTCCTGATACGAGGTCAAAAAGTCATAGTTGACAGAGATCTTGCGGATCTCTATAGTGTAGAAGTCAAACATCTGAAAAGGCAGGTTAAGCGTAATATAGGCCGTTTTCCATCAGATTTCATGATTCAACTATCGAAAGAGGAATATGATTCTTTAAGGTGCCATTTTGGCGTCTTAAAGAGAGGAAGACATTCAAAGTATTTACCTTATGCATTTACAGAACAAGGTGTGGCCATGCTTTCGAGTGTTTTAAACAGCGAAAAGGCTATTCATGTAAACATTGCTGTGATGAGAACGTTCGTGAAGCTGAGAGAATTTCTTTCTACCCATAAAGAACTTGCTCATAAATTGTCTGAACTTGAACAGAAAATCGAGAGACAAGATGAAGAGATAAAGGCTATCTTTGACGCAATTCGCAAGCTCATGTCCCCGCCGCCGGAAAAGCCAAAAGC
>JACQRL010000148.1 GCA_016206485.1 Planctomycetota bacterium
GCATGCTGGCAACATTATGTACACAGCACAGGTAGATTATGAATTGTTTGCTTGAACAGATACATCCTCCAAGACAATCGCTCATGCCATTAATAAATTTAGTCATGCTGTGAATAACTATATCCGCTCCCAGTTTGATTGGAGAAATTATGAGCGGGCTGAAAGTATTATCTACAACAAGTTTTATGTTATGCTTTTTTGCTATTGCCGACAATAAAGGTATGTCTGCCACAACAAGCAGCGGATTGCTGAAGGACTCGCAGAAAATAAGTTTTGTTTTGTCAGTTATTTGAGACTTAATCTTTTCATGGTCAGCTATGTTAACAAATTTAGTAATAATACCGAACTTACTCAGAAAATTTTTTAATAATGCGTATGTGCCGCCATATACGGTATCCGCTGATATGATTTCATCACCCGATCGGCAAAGCTGAAGAATCGTACAACTGATTGCCGCCATACCTGAAGATGTTACCTGACAAGACTCACTTCCCTCCATAAGCGAAAGCGCATCTGCCAGATATTTATTTGTCGGATTCCAGTGACGCGAGTATAGAAAGCATCCCTCAATTTCGTGATAAAATGATTCCCTCATTTTCTCAGGGCTTAGGAAAGTAAACGTTGAACTGTCTTCAATAGACGGGTTTACTCCTCCATATTCACCAAAGACAAGAAAATCCTGCAGTCTGCTGCTCGGATCTGATTCCCTGTTATCTGCCATACGCTGATCTATTCATGAACAAATTTAGCAGGCTGTTTCAAATTTGTCTCCAGAAAGTTTGTAAGTCCAATATGATAATCCTTTGTATCTACACATTCACCAAAAAGTTTTGCTTCCAGTTTTAATCCATCTTCAAGCGGGAGCCTTGCACCTTCCAAAATTGCGCGCTGTAATATTGAATCAATCTTACCGCTCAACCCGCCAATATCCACATTCGGAAGCATTCCAACCGAAACAGGACCTCTGGGAATTGGTTTGAGCATAACTTTTTTCTTTACGATATCGAGGGCAAATTTGACAGAGGCAGAAACAATGTCACCTTCTACAAGGTGATCCACAAGTCCCCACTCTTTTGCCTGAACAGATGATATCGGGTTTCCTGTCCTTAACATAGTCCACGCTCTTTCAAACCCAATGATGCGTGGTAGTCTTTGAGTCCCGCCCGCACCAGGGATAATACCCAGCTTGGGTTCCGGCTGTGCAAAAAGTGTCCTGATTCCATTTCTTGCGACTCTCGCACTGCAGGCAAGAGAAAGCTCGCTTCCTCCTCCAAATGCAAGCCCATTCAGCGCGCATATTACAGGTTTGCCAAGATTTTCAATAAGTATCAACGCGTTTTGAAAATGCTCGCAGGTACGCTCAGCTTCTTCCGAAGTTTTTATTGAAGCAAGCATTCCGATCTCAGCACCTGACACAAATGCCTTTGTTCCATACCCTGTGATCACAACTGCTTTGATAGAACTTTCATCCTTGATGTTCAGAATATGTTTGTGCAACTGAGAAATGACATCCTTGTTGAGAGCATTGAGAACTGCCGGCCTCTTGATAGTAAGTATCGATACATTTTCTCTGTCCTCTCTCCTTACATATGGAATCTCCCACTGCTCATTTCGCTCTGCCTGTTTTCTTAGAATACCCGGGACAACAAATTCATCGTGTCTATCAGCATAGTTTTCAACAAGTTGCAGAGATCTCTTGATTCCGGTTTCATTCATTAACTTAAGCGGAGGTTTCATTACGAGCGCTGCCTCGCACCCCATTTCTAAATCACCCGGATAAACTATACCGCTGTTTAACACCTCAGTAACCAATCCGAAATACGCTCCCAGAAAATTTTCCGATACTGTCTTAAAAATTTCGTTTGAATATGTAATTTCTTCTCCTTTTTGAGGAACATCCCAAGGCTTGCCTGAAAGAATCCGGTCATCCAAAATCGTCGGAGACTTAAACCATCTCATCACCTTTGTATTCAGGAGATTTAAACCTTCCTGCGTGATCGGATTTCCACCCGTAAGATTCATTGCCGTGAATGGTCCTACTCCTAATCCAAGAACCTTACAAGCGATCGAATCTACCTGTTTCGAAGTTGCAATGCCTTCCTGAACACACAAAGCTGCAGCCAAAAATAATCCCTCAAAGATAGGGTCGATAGCATAACCGTAGCGGCTTCTGACTTTTATCGGAAACTTGCCCATGGACTCATAAAGATTCATAAGAAAATCTACAGCGGTCTGCGAGGTCATTTCAGAAGGGATAATTTCGATCATACGATTGCGTTCGGCCGGAAAAAAATAGTGCGCGCACAAGCAGTTCGACTTATTTTTCATATTGGCAAAGATCACTTCCGGTTCCAGGTGTGATGAGTTTGAAGCAAAAATAGCGTTATTTGGACAAAGAGATTCGAGCTCGGCAAATATCGCCCTCTTTATTTCTACCCTTTCCGTCGCCGCTTCAACAATAAGGTCACAATCTTTAAGCCTGTTCTTATCAAGTGTAAACTCCACATTTTCTAACATGGCCTTCGCCTCATCCGGTTTAAAAGCGCCCTGTTGAACACCTTTATTAATCTTCTTTTCAAGCTTGTCCTTACCGGCAGCGATAGCTTTTTCAACAACGTCTTTGACAATAATAGGGACTTTGTACTGGCAAAGCGATTTTGTAAAATGCAACGCAATGTCAGGGCCTATCTGTCCAGACCCGATAACTCCAATCTTGTTAATCTTTCTCCCAAATAATTCAAATGACATGACCTACCTCCTTTACACCCTTTAAAAGTTCTGTTGCAGTTATCAGGGAATCGACAGCAACAGGCTTTCCATCTACAACAATCACAGGATTTATATCAATTTCACAAATTTTGTTATTTTTACACATAATATCAGAAAGTTTAATAATTATTTTAGATATTGCCTCAATATCAACCGGAGGTAATCCCCTGACACCAGAAAAAAGTTTCGCGAAAGGGGCATCAACAATCATCTTATACGCCTGTTTTTTTGACACAGGACAAAGTCTGACAACAAATTCCTTGATAAACTCTGTAAAAATCCCTCCGATGCCAAAAATAATGTAAGCTCCGAATGTTTCGTCTGAGCGGGCTCCGAATATCAATTCAAGCTGTGACTTTAAGAATTCCTGTACGATAAATCCCTTTCTATCCGGAAACTTTTGGCTCAATTTTCTAAATTCTGACTTCAGTTCCTTGGGATTTTGTATATTGGTTACCACACCACCTCTGTCGCTTTTATGTCCTCCTGCGCCAAAAACTTTTATTGCAACCGGAAACCCGATTTTTTCCGCCGCAGCATAAGCATCATTCTCATTTGATACAAACATCTCCCTGCAAAAAGGAATACCCTGCAATATCTTCCTTGCCAAATTTTCATCTACTGCGTGTAAATTTTTTCTATCTGAACTTACATTTCCTGACCTGCGGCATTCAAACTCACCTGCATTTTCTCTTAAGTTCTCTCTGATTTTAAGAAAATAGAGCGCTCGTGAGGCACGCTCAGGAGTTGGGAATATAGGAATTCCTGCATCTTCGAAGCGCCTGGTGATTTCAGGATTATCAACAAGAAATCCTGTCACCGGTTTTTGAAATCTTGCCTTGCCGCTTACAAATGCCTCTGCAAACTGCAGCCTGTCAAACCCAACATTTATTGATACTATCCCTCCTATCTGAGGTGATTTAAAAAGCGCCCTGACTGCCGCAGGAAAATTGTCGGGATTCATCTGAGGGGTCATATCCACAGGATTTTTTGAAGCGCCAAACGCAGGTATATACCTTCGTATCTCCTCCTGCGTAGACTTTTCTAATTCAGGCACAGAAAGTCCTATCAGCTCGCATGCATCGCTTGCGGCAACACATGGACCTCCGGATATAGTAGCAATAGCGACTGACTGCGGATCAAAACGAGCGGACGGATATGCAGAAAACATCTGAATCGCATCGAAAAATTCATCCGTATCCGAGGCAAGAAACGCTCCGCACTGTCGCATCGCCTGCGCAAATATTTCCCAGCTTCCTGCCATTGATCCTGTGTGGGAAAGAGTTGCTCGTCTTCCGGAGCTCGTCCTTCCAACCTTCAGAATAACAACCGGCTTGACCTTAGCCAATGCCGCGCAATCGGCAAGAAATTCTGAAGGGTTCTTCACCTCTTCAATAAACATCGCAACAACTTTTGTCTGCCTGTCTTTCATAAGGTAATTTAGAAAATCTGAGTGGCTCAAATCACATTGATTGCCAATAGATATAAATTTACTTATTCCAAAATTTCGTTTTGTAATCTCGCTGAAAAACATGCCTCCATACGCTCCGCTTTGGGATATGAATGCAACATTTTTTCTCTGCTCTGCAGACTTCGGTATCTCCCAAAAATATGTTCCATTGAGTTTAGAGGCAGAATTATAGATACCCATGCAGTTAGGACCGACAATCCTTATTTGATATTTTTTACATATTTGAGTAAGCGATAACTGAAGTTTACTTCCTGCTCCTCCCATTTCAGAAAACGCCGATGCCAGGATAACAGCTGCCTTTGCGCCGACAGAAGCGGCCTGCTCAATAACTTCAGGGACATATTTGCTCGGAATACTTATGAGCACAAGATCCGGCGCGCATGGCAAATCGGAAAGAGAGGTAAACACTTTTTGACCTAGTATTATTCCTCCCGAGGGATTAACCGGGTAAACATCTCCATTAAAACCTTCGTCTATCACATTTTTAAGAAGTGTGTACCCAAGTTTATCTGAGTTGCCGGATGCTCCGACAATAGCAATGCTTCGCGGTTCAAGTAAGAAATCAATTGATTGACGTCTTTGGTTGCGAGCCATCTGGCTATTTTTCTGCAAGGTATGCCAACCCTTCAATTTCCAGCAACGCCCCGGGCTCTACAAGTCCTTTAACCTCGACAAGAGTCATAGCCGGAAAATGTTTTCCCATAACAGCGCGATACTCAACCCCAACTTCTTTTAGAGAGGAAAGATATTTTGTTTTATCCGTTACAAAAATCGTTAGTTTTACAATATTTGAAGGCAAGCCTCCCGCTTTTCTGACAACCGAAACCACATTCTTCAATGCCTGGCCAAATTGTCTGGCAAAGTTATCTACTCCAATAATTTTTTTATTTTTATCCCACGCCACCTGCCCTGCAACCGCAAGAAGGTTTCCGCACTTAATTCCATTGTTGTAACCCTTTGGGATTGCAAGATCATCAGGATTTATAATATCCATCAAAAAATTATTATATTGAAAGCTTCCCATTCATAGTAGTAAAGTTACACCGAAAATTTTATGACTGTCCCGTTAAAAGTATTTTTTATACAGATTTCCATACTAATAAGATTGTTTTTTCGTATAAATGAGCTTTTTCACCCATTAGTGTGTAAAATCCTGCATGCATCATTCAGAATTTATCGTGAACATTGCACCGTCATTAATATTTCTGTTTTTTAGTGGAGTGTTCCGCCATATAATCTGGACAATGAATGATCGGATCAAACTTCAATCATTGACCGCTACAACTCAGCATAAAATTCTGATGGGAAACAGCGCTATAGCGCGAGGACTTATTGAATCAGGATGTGAAGTGATGACGGCATATCCCGGCACACCGAGCACAGAAATTTTTGAGGAAGTTGTCAGGTATAAAAAAGAGCTCGGGTTAAACATTTATACAGAGTGGTCAATAAATGAAAAGATCGCCTTCGATATTGCGTATGCGGCTGCAATCGCAGGAAAACGCTCAGCCGTTTCAATGAAACAGGTCGGGTTAAATGTAGCATCAGACTCACTTATGAGCGCCGTTTATACCGGAACAGTCGGCGGCTTTGTTGTGATTTCATGTGATGATCCCGGCCCGCATTCATCTCAGACTGAACAGGATACAAGATTATTTTCCATATTTGCAAAGATTCCGGTACTCGATCCTTCAACACCTCAGGAAGCACTTGAATTGACAAAATATGCCTATGAGATTTCTGAACGCTACAATATTCCTGTAATTGTCAGGCCCGTAACACGCCTCTGCCATGGGTCAGCTCCTGTGAGTATTTCAGAACTGGCCATTACCAACAGAGAAGCAAAATTTAAAAAAGATCCTGCCAGATGGGCCGCGACACCATCATTCCGACTAAAACTCCACAAAGAGCTGGAAGATAAACTCATCAAAATCAGAGAGGAGTTCAATTCTAACTGCAATTTTAATTTTATTATCAATGAGAATATAAAGTTACCGCTCGGTATCATCTGCTCAGGAGTCGCATACGCAACAGTATCTGACATTCTAAATGAGGCGGATACTCCCTTACCAATACTGAAGATTGCAACAGTTCATCCTCTTCCCTTAAAACTGGTCGAAGATTTCACCTGTAAATTCAGCAAAGTATTAGTCGTTGAAGAACCGGACAGAGCAATTGAGATCCAGATCAGAGACAGAAGAAATGTCTTAGGAAGAGAAACAGGTCATATTCCTTCAGCCGGTGAATTGCTTCCGGAAGTCGTATATGAGTCTCTTAGAAGAGCTGCCGAAGAAACAAAATGTGAAAAGCTATTACCGCAACAACAGCTTCCTGAACTTTCAATCGATTTCGTACGTCCGACATTATGTCCCGGTTGCGGTCACAGAGCTTCATTCTTCTCGATTAGAAAGGCAAAGGCTAACGGCATATTTCCCAGCGATATAGGATGTTACACGCTCGGCATTAACATGAAAAGTGTTGATACTGTACTCGATATGGGAGCAGGAATAACAATAGCTGATGGCTTGGCAAAGGCATACGCCAAAGATAACTCGAACATCCCACCAATCATTGCAACCATCGGTGACTCAACTTTTTTTCATGCGGGAATACCGGGACTTCTCAACGCACACGTAACCGGGTCTGCCTTTGTACTTGTAATTCTGGATAACAGTATAGTGGCGATGACAGGATTCCAGCCAACCGCTGAAAGCGGCAGACAGGCAGATGGGCGTGAAGTTCCGAAGGTCTCAATAGAATCGGTCGTGCGCGCCTGTGGTATTGAATTCGTCGAGGAAATAGATCCATATAAAATTAATGATTTTGTTGAACTGGTAAAAAAAGCTCACAACCACGTAAAATTAAACTCAAAGATAGCCGTTATAGTAGCGCGGAGACCTTGCGCGCTTCTTGAACCTTCGACTGAACGTCTGCGTGTAAAAGTTATTGGCGAAAAATGCAATGGGTGCGAGTATTGCCTTAAATACTGCGAATGCCCTGCGCTTAAATTCAATAGCAGCGGGGATAAAGTTTTCGTCGAAGACTCCTTGTGTACTGAATGCGGAGTATGCATTGACTGTTGTCCTTTGGAGGCAATTGTAGAGGCATGAAAATAGTAATAACCGGAACAGGAGGACAAGGAGTGGTTTTTCTTACACGCCTGATCACTACTGCATCTTCTCTTGAAGGAAAACATGCAGTAAGCACTGAAACACATGGAATGGCGCAAAGAGGCGCATCCATTATCTCGTTTATAAAGATCGGAAACTACTTAAGCCCTCTCATCAGACGCACAACAGCAAGCTGCGCGTTCTGTCTGAAAGAATCTGAAAGCGCCCACGCAACAGCATATCTCATGCCGGGATCACAACTCTTTTTGGACTCGGAAAAAACTTCATTTAAGGAAGACTTAACCACCTACATAACCAAAAATAAAATAAGCATGACTTCCATCTCAGCTACAGACAAGGCGAAAGAACTCGGAAATCCAAGGGGTGGGAACCTATTTTTGCTGGGCTTTGCACTCACACGCTATACAGGACATGCTCTTCCATCACTTGACAGTTTATGTGCGGCCGCAAACACCCTATCGCCTGCAAAGTTCAGGGACCTAAACGTACAACTTATCAAACTCGGATATGAAACCGGGAGCAGACTGAATGGTGAACGTTAGATATTTTGAGCCGACCAGTTTGAAGGAGGCTTCGGATATACTGAACCATGCGGGCAACAATGCCTGTATCCTTGCAGGCGGAACGGATCTCATAGTAAAGA
>JACQRL010000172.1 GCA_016206485.1 Planctomycetota bacterium
ATTATGAGCGGCTCAATTCTTGTTATTGATGATGAAAAGTTGATCAGGTGGTCTCTTAAAGAGACGCTGCAAAAAGAAGGTTATTATGTTATAACCGCAGAAAATTGCAGGGAGGCATCAGCAGCTTTTGATAAAGATACTTTTGATATTGTGTTGTGTGATCTTAAGTTGCCGGATGGGGATGGTCTATCATTGATGAAAAATCTGTCTGGTAAATCGCCTGATACGCTATTTATTATTATTACTGCCTTTGCCTCCGTTGAAAATGCAGTAGAGGCGATGAAGACAGGCGCGTTTGATTATCTCCAGAAGCCGTTTAATATGGATGAGCTTCTGATAAAAATCAATCGCGCTACAGATTCTGTTAAGCTGAAGAGCGAGCTGAAGTTTATGAAGAAATCTCAAAAAGGAGAATACAATGCGGACTCTGTAGTTTCTAAAAGCGATAAAATGAGGGATATATTGAATTTGGTCAAAAAGATCTCGAACTCGGAGGCGAATACAATATTGGTTATAGGAGAAAGCGGCGTCGGTAAGGATCTGATTGCCCGAATAATCCATTATAATTCCAGAAGGGCAAACAATCCATTTGTCAATATAACATGCACGGCGATTCCGGATACTTTGCTTGAATCTGAGCTGTTTGGTTTTGAAAAAGGGTCATTTACTGATGCAAAGGAGCAGAAAAAAGGACTTTTTGAGATTGCAAACGGCGGTACAGTATTTCTTGATGAAATTGGGGATATGTCGGTTTCATTGCAGTCGAAGTTGTTGAGATTTTTAGAGGAAAAGAAATTCAGAAGGATCGGAGGGACTTTTGATATTAATGTGGATATCCGTGTTATTGCTGCAACAAATAAAGATATTTCAAAGTCAGTAGAAGAAGGGAAGTTTAGGGACGATCTATTTTATCGTCTCGGAGTGATTATCGTGAACATTCCTTCTTTAAGAGAAAGAATAGAGGATATTCCTTATCTGGCGCTTTATTTTGTTGAAAGCTTCAATAAGAGTTTTAGGAAAAATGTCAAAGGTTTGACCCCTGCCGCCCTGAATGTACTAAAGTCACATGTTTGGCCGGGTAATGTAAGAGAACTCAGAAATATAATAGAGAGAGCGATGCTTCTTAGCCAGAAGGACTGGATCGATGTGAGCGATATTATTTTCACATCAGCAATGATGAGCATGGACAGCCATAAATCTTCATTTAGGGTAAAATTACCGCCTGAAGGATTATCTTTAGAGGATGTTGAAAAGGAGCTTGTCAGTCAGGCGCTTTCAGTAACGGGAGGCAATAAAAGCAGGGCCGCAAAACTTTTGGCTATAACGAGAGACCAGATCAGATATAAGATTGAAAAACATGGTCTGGAAAAAGAAGATAAATTGCAGTCGGCTACCAGCGTCTAAGATATAAAGGCAGTTTTAGGTGAATTCGCACTTTTAGTGCGGATTTTCAGCAAGCGTGATATTACATACTGTATTTCTTACCTGTAAATTGCGTTCTTCATCACGATAAATTGTTGCTGCTGGTATGTGATTTGCGCTCTTATCACCTCAATGAGTAATTCTCCGCAGGGGTATAAATATAAGGATGTTCTTTATAAGGTTGAAGGCAGGGTTGCGACAGTAACTATAAACAGGCCGGTGAAATATAATTGTTATTCAGTTGAAACTTTGGGTGAGATACAGGATGCGGTTAATTCTGCAACTTTTGATGATCGTGTTGCTGTTATTGTTCTTACCGGTAGCGGTAAGTATGCATTTTGTACCGGAGGAGATGTCTCTGAATATGCAAATGTATATACGAGGGCTCCTCACGAATATTGGAAATATATGCAGATTTTCAGGAGAACTATTGAAGCAATACTCAGAAGCAGCAAGCCGGTGATAGCAAGATTAAATGGAATGGCTGTTGGTGGAGGCAATGAGATTCAGCTTGCATGTGATCTTACATTTGCCGGTAACCACACATTTCTGGGTCAGGTGGGAACAAGGGTCGGATCTGTCGCATGTGGAGGTGCGACCCAATGGCTGCCTATAACTGTTGGAGCAAAAAAAGCCGTTGAGATGCTGTATTTGAATACAAGAATTCCTGCGAAGAAAGCGGAAGAGTGGGGACTGGTTAATAAAGTTCTGCCGGTCGTTTGTCATAAATCAGATTTTCTTGATAATCCGACTCCGGATCAGATAGAAAAGGCAATGACTGAAAAAGATGATTACAAGATCGATTTTACATTGCTGGATAAACATGTTATGGAAGTTTGCGTACAACTTGCAGAGAAATTTCCTGAATGTCTGCGCTATAGCAAACAGCAGGTGAATTTCTGGAAAGAGCTTTCCTGGAATATGACGGTTGGCCATGCTGCTGATTGGCTAAGCCTCCATTTTACTACTGTTGAGCCATATGAGGGTATGGCGGCATTTACTGAGAAAAGGAAGCCGGATTATGCCGGTATCAGAAATAAACTGGCTGATGGCAAATCTCCCGAATTTCTTTGGGGCCCATATTCTAAACAGTGCGGCAAGTGCTCGGCAAAGGGAATCCCTGAGGAGTTTGATTATTGCGGAGTATGCTCTGCAAAGTTATGAAAAGAGTAGCGCTGATAACAGGGGCATCGGGTGGAATTGGACTTGAATGCTGTAAAAAATTTGCAAAGAATGGCTACTCTGTCTGCGCAGTCGACGTTGCATCTACTCATGAATTAATGGAAATAGTATCTTCGTCTGGAGGGATTTACTTTTCTACGGATGTTTCTGATTATGAGGAATCGAAGGATGTAGCGGGTAAAGTTTTCAATAAGTTTGGAGCCCTGTCTGTTCTTGTGACTTGCGCAGGCATATCAAGCGGTAAAGATATTTTGGATATATCTGTAGATGAATGGAGTAAGGTAATAAAAGTAAACCTGAACGGCACTTTCAATTATATAAAAGCGGTTGCTTTTTATATGAAGGATCAGGGTTATGGAAAAATAATTACAATATCATCAACTGTTGCTCAGCGGGCAAGAAGGAATATATCTGCTTATACTGCTTCTAAGGCAGCGGTTGTTGGTCTTACAAAGGCGGCTGCGAGGGATCTTGGCAGATATAATATCACTGTAAATTGTATATCTCCGGGATTAACTGCGACTTCTCTTGTAGATGCGATTCCTGATAAAATTAAAAGTAAACTTGTGGATGAAACATGTCTTGGAAGGATTGCGAATCCGTCTCAGATAGCAGATGCTGTATATATGCTCAGTTCTGATGATTCCAGCCACATTACAGGTGAAGTAATAAGAGTGGATGGAGGGCAACTTGCTTAACAATTTAGAATTACGAATTTCGGATTACGGATTGAGGAGTTTGAAGTATGGAATTAGTTAAGGTATCTAAGCTTGAAGGAAGAATAGCTGTTGTTGCGCTTAACAATCCGCCGGTGAATGTCTTGAACATTAAAATTATGAAGGAGCTGTTTACAGTTATGAGGAAATTAAATAATGATAAAGAGATAAATTCAATCTTAATAAAAGGTGATGGTAAATGTTTTAGCGCAGGAGCGGATGTTCGCGAGCATTTTCCCGGAATGGTTGATTCGATGCTTGAAACATTCAAGAATGTCCTTTTGGAAATATTTAAATCCCCAAAAGTTACTGTAGCATCTGTGCATGGATTTGTATTCGGCGGCGGTTTTGAGCTCGCGCTCGCTACAGATTTCTGTATAGCAGCCGGCAATTCAAGATTTAGTCTTCCGGAGATTAAACTGGGAGTATTTCCGCCGGCGGCAACCGCATGGCTTCCTGTTATGATTGGATATCGAAACGCAAATAAGCTTTTTCTTACAGGGTGCGAACTTGATTCCAGGACACTCAGGAATATGGGATTGATAAATCATGTGGTTGGGGCTGAGAAACTGGACCAGTTTTCGATAGATTTTTGCGGTAAGTTTTCTGATCTGAGCATGGTTGCGTTAGAGCATGCAAAGGCTTCTCTGAACGGATACAGATCTCTTCTTATCAGGGGACTTGAAGATTCCGTGAAAGAATATACAGAGCAATTAATGAAGAAAAATGATCCCATAGAAGGGCTGACTTCATTTACAGAAAAAAGGAAGGCGGTGTGGAAACACTCTTAATCATAGAACGTGGAGCGTGGAACATGAAACGCGCAAAAGAACCAAAGATTGTAGGTTAGGGGGCTGAGTATGTTGGCGGCGGTGTTTAATGGCAGTGGTAAGGGAATTGAGATAAAAAATACTTCTGATCCCAAGATAGAGTGTGATGAAATACTGGTTAAAGTAATGGCTTGCGGTTTGTGCCATACTGATCTGCATTACCTGGAGCACGGCGTTCCGACATTTAAAGAACCTCCCATTATTCTTGGACATGAAGCTGCGGGGATTGTAGAAGAAGCAGGTTCCAGCTGCAGGCGGGTTCCAAAGGGAACCCACGTTTTGGTTCCATCTGTCTTGCCTTGCGGGATCTGTTACAACTGCGCAAGCGGAAGGGGCAATATCTGTCTCAGTATGAAGATGCCGGGCAACCATATTGATGGAGCATTTGCGCAATACATTAAAATTAAAGAATGGCAGGCATTTGAACTTCCTGACAGTATGGATCTTGCAGAGGCTTCGACAATAGCGGATGCTGTTTCTACAGCGTATCACGCAGTAGTTAACAGGGCGCAGGTAAAGCCGGGGCAAAGCGTGCTTGTTGTAGGGTGCGGCGGTGTTGGCATAAATGTTATTCAAATTGCAAAACTTGCAGGAGCGCTTATCACTGCTGTTGATAAGGATAAGAATAAGTTAAAACTTGCCGAGGAATTTGGCGCAGCAAAAACTTTTTGGACAGGTGACGAAATCGCAACCGGTAAATTAAAAAATTCACAGGATGTAGCGTTTGAATGCGTAGGAAATCCTGCAGCGATAAATCTGGCCCATTCAACTATTAAAGTTGGCGGAACATTAATGATAGTTGGTTATAGCGGTCAGCGTGCTGAAATGGCAGTGAACAAAATTATGTTTATGGAACAGCAGGTAATCGGGTCACTTGGCTGCAGGTTTTCGAGCTTTGCGGATGTGATAAGACTTGCTTCAAAAGGCAAAATTAATCTCAAAAGTCTTGTTTCAAATAGATTTGGTTTAAAGCAGATTGGTTCTGCAGTTGAAGAATTAAAGAAGGGATCCGGTTTAAGGCAGGTAGTTGAACCATGGCAATAAATAACATTGTACAGCAGGTTGTTCCGAATAGTTTGGAGTCGATGATTGAAATTGTAACACAGCCGTGGGAGAAGGCTCCATTACTTTCCGCTCATGCCAAGGGAAAAAAGATTATTGGATGCTTCCCGGTTTATACTCCTTTGGAAATAATTCATGCATGCAACGGCGCTGCGCTCCCGTTGTTTGGAGGCGGTAATCAGGTCGAGATCATGAATGCAGACTCGCGTTTTGCGTCTTTTATATGTTCAATTTCAAAGAGCACGCTGGAACTTCAGCTGCAGAATAAGTTCAGGAATTTTGATGGTGTTGTTTTATCAAATATCTGCGATGTGGCGAGAAATCTTGCCAGTGTCATGAAGCGTAATTCGAAATTGAATATAGAATATCTGCATCTGCCGCAGAATGATAATATAGAGATCGCTTTACCATATTATAAATCTGAGCTCAGCAGATTTCTCAGAAAAGTAGCTGATATTACGGGCTGTTTCCCGACCGATGCAAGTCTCAGCAGATCGACCGCTCTATATAATAAATTGAGAGGTTTGCTTGAGGATCTTCACGGTTTTGTTTCCAATGACGGCAGATTAGGGGCATTTGAATATACTGTTTATCTTCGCTACTGCTATAGCATGCTGCCGGAGGATGCCGTCACTTTTTTGGGGAGCTTGTTAAACAGTATGTCTGACAGAGTGCCGAGAAACAGGGATTGCATCAAAATTATTATCGAAGGGGCATTTTGTGAACAGCCTCCTATCGAACTAATACGCGCTATAGAGGAGACCGGCTGTTGGATAGTCGATGATGATTTTGCGAAGGGTCTGAGATGGCATGTTGGCCCGGTCCAGGAAAAAGGTGATCCTATTGAAATGCTCGCGAGATCCTATTTTGAATCTGCGCAACCTTCATCTGTAAGGCATGATTTCAAGACCAGGAGAGAAGATCTGCTTGTAAAAAAGGTCAGAAAGTATAACGCTGACGGAGTTCTTTTCTTTATTCCTAAATTTTGCGAACCGGCGCTTTTTGATTACGCGCGCTATAAAGAAAAACTGGAGTCAGAGGGAATAGCTCATCTCCAGATCGAGTATGAAGAAAAAATGTGGACATTTGAAAGAATAAGAAGCGAGGTTGAAACATTTGTGGAGTCTGTGCTTTTTTGGTAGGTGATATGAGCAGCGAAGTACAGGAAATGTCTAAAAAGCTGATGCAGGATTATTATCAGCAGCTTCAGGATGCGAAGTCAGGCGGAAAGCCTACGGCTTGTATTATGATTTCAGGTAATTGTGTGGAGATTCTGAGGGCATTCGATATCCAGCCTATATTTCCAGAGGTAAATGCGCTTCAAACTGCGATAAGAAAACAGTCTCTCCCATTAATACTTGCGGCTGAGCAGCGAGGATATTCATCTGATAACTGCGCATATGTGAAGGCAGACATGGGAATGTATTTTACGAAGACAGGAAATCTGCCTGACCCATCTTTTGTAGTATGTAATTATGTCGGGTGCAATGTTTATGTTAAGTGGTTTGAGCATGTTGCTGACTACTTTCATAAGCCTCTTATTATGATTGACATTCCTTTTTTGAGAGAAAAGGTCCCGTCTGAAGAAGATGTAAAATATGTGATAAGACAGCTTGAAAGTTTAATAAAACACTGTGAAGATTTAACGGGAACAAAGTTCGATATCGATAAGCTCAGAGAAATACTTAAATATTCCAGAATATCTGAGGATGGCTGGAGCCAGGCAAAAGATTTGTGCAAGAAGAAACCTGCTCCGTTCGACGCCTACTTTGATGCCATCAATATGATGGGTCCGATCAATGTTTTGAGAGGAACTAAAGAAGCTGCTGAGTTTTTTATGAAGTCTGTTCTCGTTTATGAACAATTAGTTAAAGAAAAAAAAGGTCCTCTGCCGGAGGAAAAATTCAGAATAGTGATCGAGGGACCGCCTCCATATCCTTATTATAGATCTTTCAGAGAGCTTTTTTCGAAATGGGGGGCGGTTGCATGTCAGTCAACTTATTCTACTGTCGGCGGTATTTGGGAATTTGGATTCAGGCACGATCCCAAGAAGCCTCTTGAAAGCATTGCGAGGCAGATGATAATTGAAAACCTGTGCAACCGCAGCTTACTGAGCAGGTACAATCAGATAGAAAGTTATGTTAAAAATTGGAGTGCTGACGCGCTTGTGATACATTCTGTGAAAAGCTGTCGTTTATTTTCAGCGGGTCAGGGAGATATGAGGGATTATTTTGTACATTCGTTGGACACTCCTACTCTTATGATTGAGTCTGATCTGGAAGATCCTCGTTATTATTCTCATGCTCAGCTGAAAAACCGTATTGACGCGTTTTTTGAATCGCTGCAGCACAAAAGGTTGACCGCAAATCTTAGAACATGAAATATAAAGCATGAAACTTGGAGCGTAAAACATGGAACGTAAGAATATAGTATATGCGGCGGGGGTTGATGTCGGCTCGACACAGACAAAGGCCTGTATACTTGATGAGAAAAAGGATATTGTAGCGCTGGCGCTTGGGCCAACCGGTGCATATATAGAGAGGGCGGCAGAGCAGGCTTTTAACCTTGCATTGGAGAAGGCTAAGTTAAAAAAAGAGCAGATTTCATATATTATCGGAACAGGTTACGGAAGATTTAAGGTAAAATTTGGTGATGATCAGATAACCGAAATAAGTTGTCATGCAAGGGGAGCTCATCTTTTGTTTCCTGCTACCAGAACTGTTGTTGATATGGGTGGTCAGGATACCAAGGCGATCAAAATAAATGAAAATGGTGAGGTTGTGGATTTTGCCATGAATGATAAATGCGCAGCGGGAACAGGAAGATTTCTTTCACAGGCAGCGGAGGTATTGAAAATCCCTTTGGATGATATTGGACGTATTTCACTAGAATCGAAGAGACCGATTAAAATGACATCAGTGTGTACTGTCTTTGTAGAATCAGATATTATCTCGTATCTTGCCCAGGGATGCAGGATAGATGACATACTTTCCGGCGTTCATAGATCGATTGCGGCAAGAACCTGCGCTTTGTTGAGAAGAACAGGATTGGAGCAAGAAATCACTTTTACCGGAGGAGTTTCACGTAATATAGGAATGGTGAAGGCGCTTGAAGACACGCTTGCTTCCAAATTGAATGTCAGTGAGCAGTCTCACTATATCGGCGCGATAGGCGCGGCAATTTTCGCGCTTGAAAGGGCGGTAAAAAACAAGGTTCACGGTCAGGAAGTTGAATTAAAAGAATGGATTAATCCTGAGGACTCAGAATGAGTTTGGAACGCGCAATCCACGATTCAAATCATATTATAGGGATAGATGTTGGGGCAGGGTATACAAAATGTGTGGTGTGCAAAGATGACGGCGCTATGCTCGGATCGAATATAATAAAAACTGATCCGAACTTTGATAAGTCTGCAATGGAGTCGATGAGGTATGCGCTTCAGAGCGCGGGTATTTCTCAGATGGATTATTTGATAACAACCGGCGTTGGAAGATATAGCGTCAAAGAAAGAAATATTCAGGTGACCGATGTTACCGCAACAGCAAGAGGAGTCAGTCAGCTGCTCCCGGGTATTGAATTTGTTCTTGATATAGGAGGCCAGGTTACAAAGGCAATAAAAATCGATGGGAAGGGTCGTGTTAAGGATTTCAAATGTAATGAGAAGTGCGCTGCAGGTTCAGGGTCGTTTATTGAAAAGGCTGTAAAATATCTGGAGGTCAAGCTGGAGGATGTTGGTAAGCTTGCGTTGAAGGCTACTGAGCCGCAACCGATCAGTTCGATATGCGCAATTCTGGCGGAATCTGAAATAATCAATCACGTATCAGAGGGCAAAAGCGTTGAAAATATTTTGATGGGTGTTTATGAATCTCTTGCAGACAGATCAATGCTGCTTCTGAAGAGGGTGGGGTTTAACGGAACAAAATGCGCGTTTGTCGGAGGTCTTGCTTTGCAGGCAGGTATGATTCAGGCATGCAAGAAGAAATTTGGAAGTGATGTCTGTATCCCTGAATCTCCGCAACTTATAACAGCTTATGGCGCTGCTCTGATGGGAATCCAGCGCTTAAAGAAGATCCAGACGGTTCAGGCCTGACAAGTTTCTGCCAAATTCTGCACAGTATTAATATACAGCTGTGACGCCGGCCAGAAAATTCGTCCCGGGTTCATCCCATCTGCTGTGGGCGCGGCGATATTTTTTATTTGTTATATTTTCGACGGCAATGGTTAAAGTTATGCTGTGGGATAAATTAAGTCCGCATCGCAAGTGATAGGTTGTAGAACCGGGTAGGTGTCCATCACTTCTTATCAATGGTGACTGCAAATTTTGCGGATTGCTTCTGTAACCGGGATCGTTGAGCAATCTGTCATCAGGAATACGATGCTTGCTGAATTTACCGACAATTTCAGTAACGAATTCAGCCCATGGAGCACTTTTGATCTGATTATCTTCCCATCTTAGTCCCAATATACCCTTAGCAGGAACAGTATGTCTTAATGGCTGTTCAGTATCAGTTATTCTTCCGTAATTCCACATGAAACCTGTTTTGAACGACCATTCTTTCCCGATGGAATCAGTAATTAGGTCTGCCCTTACCTCAGACTCTAATTCGAGTCCATACACATAGGCATTGCCGCTGTCATTAACAACATAAACAGTTTCATTTGAATCACGTATACCGTCTCCGTCGAAATCAAACCAGTCTGATCCCTGAAATAATCCCGGTTCAGTCACCTGATAGTGATCAAAGTCGGTATAATATATAAATCCGCTTCCGTTTATTTTCTCATCTCTTAGTTTTACTCCGACCTCATAGGTATCGCCTGTCACCGGTTCAAGAAATCCCATTGTCGGGACGACAACTCCATATCCGTGTTGGGTTGCGCCAAACTTTGGAGGCCAAAGTCTGTATCCTCTTCCATAATTCGCAACCAGATGAACCGTCTTGGAGGCTCGATACAAAATCCCGAGACTTCCAATAAGTGAATACTTTCTGTCTGTGAAATCATCCAGAGCCGGATCCCAAACCCCGGGAGGCTGATAAAATTCATCTACGCTTGACTCAAAGGCGTACCTGTCATATCTTAGGGCAGAAGTCAGAGTAAAAGACTGACTCACATCGTACTCATCCTGTAAGTAGAATCCATTATCTATCCATTTCGTGTTTGGACTGGCTTTCTTCTTGCTGCCATTGGGATAAGTGATGGTAAATTGTTCATCATCTGCGCTTTCTCCCTTGTCAATCTGATATTGCGTTCCATAGGTGAGTTTGTGATCGTTGATTTTGGTGCCAAGTTGGAGTCCGGCACTATTTGTAAGTGTTGTGGCTTTGCCTCTATTGCCTGATGAGAAAAATCTTCTCCTGTCTATCTTGTCCTGATGGTAAAGTTTTAACTCTGCAGTATTTACCAAATTACCAAGATCTTTTAATTTATATGCCAATGAAGCGGCATTTCGGTCATTAAAATTATCTTCTAACGGTTTGTAGAATCTCCTTACATGTGTGCGATTTATATACTGCGCTGACAGTTCCAGTTCCTGATCCTGCGAAATTCTGAATTGACCCTTAAAATCAAAATTTCTGTCCTCACCACCTGAAGGTTTTTGCAGACCAACTCCTCTCCCGCCAACAACATCATTTACATCTCGTCCTGATCCCCCGAGAATAAACTTTAAATCAGGAGATGCTCCATACACCTCTTGTCTCAACCTGATTTCATCAGCTGCGCTTCCATATACCCACTTGCTTCTGCCTCCGATCTTCCATCCGGTTATCGTGTAATCATATGGAGAAGATCTTGTTATGAAATTTATTATTCCGCCTAAGGCATTTGATCCCCACAATACAGAAGAAGGTCCCCTGACAATCTCAATCTTCTCTATGCTGTCAGCATCGACTTTTCCATACATATCATCACCTGCAAACCCTCCCTCACCCCAGAATGTGCTCAGAGTATTTCCATCCACCAGCGCCAGCAGATTGCTTCCTGAAAGTCCTCTCATCACAGGATCGCCTGTTGTAGCAGTTCTCTTTTCCGCCCAGACGCCTGCAAATTCATTTAAATTGTCAATAATCGAAAGCGCGTTTCGTCTGTCCAATCTCGTTTCATCTATTATCGTTATGGCGCGCGGGCTCTCAAAGGAGTCCTGCGGAATACGGCTTGGCGTTACAACCTTTGTTTTACCGACCTTTTCTTCCTGTTTGTCATCAGATTTTACTTTGACATTTATCGAAGAGAGCAGAAGTAAGCAGAGCATTCCTGTACTTGGCATAAACCTTAAGTTAATTACTAAGAGAACATGCTCAAGAAAATTTACGATAGCATCGTAAAAAATCACGTCTTACATACCGCAAATTGTTTGTCTTTTTAATGAATTTTTTAAATATCATCGTTATGAAGCCTGTCAAAAGGCATCTTTCGGCACGGGTGTCAGAGTCGCTTGATAAATATCCGGTGGTTCTCATAACGGGGGCGAAGGGAGTGGGTAAAACTACGCTAGCAAAGTCTTTTGGAATGTCATACTATGATCTGGGCAATTATTCTGTTTTGAGCGATTCGTTTCGTGATCCCAAGGGCTTTATTGAGGCATTGCCGGAGGGCTCGGTAATAGATGACCTGCATCGAGCTCCACATCTTTTTGCGTATATAAAAAAGCGCCTGCAGAAAAATAACAGGGCCGGGCAGTTTCTTTTGCTTGGATCATCGCGCAGTGTTCTGGAAGAGTGCGGTCGCTATATTGAAAGAAATAGATACGCGAACCTGGCTATGGCACCTCTGACGATTATGGAAATTATGTCAAGCTGCCGTGGAAATCCTTTGGATACATTGTTTTCTGCGATGAATGCAGATCATGCATTAAGATCTCTCAGTAATTCATACTCAGAGCCGCTGTCGGAAGGCGATGTTATGACGGGAGGCTTTCCATATCCATCACTGTGCCTGGATTCGAATGAGTCGAAAAATGAGTGGTTTAACAGGTATAAAAATGATTATCTTGATCATATTACCCGTACGCTGCAGCTGAAAGAGATTAAATCATTTTTGCTGTTTACTGATCTTGTTGCGGGATTCAGTTCTGAGGTTACGAATTATTCAGATTTGTCGAGATGGTCGGGTGTTTCGGTTGATACTGCGAAGAGATGGACAGAACTAATGGTTGACGCATATATTACGCCGAAATGTCATCCATTCCTGCCCCAGGTAAGTAAACGAATGGTCGTGTCTCCCAAAATTTATATGACAGACAGTGGATTGTGTTTCAATATGATTCACAATGGCAGCAGACATGGAATGGATCCGATAACTGCAGACAAGATCTTTAAAACCTGGGTTTTTCAGCAATTAAGCGTTCTTGCTGAGGCGTCAAAGCGGCAGATTAATCTCTATTTTTTCAGGACTTTTTCGGGTGAGGATGTTGATTTTATTTTAGAGCATGAACAAAAGATTATCGCCATAAAAACAATTTCATCTCCTGCAGTAAGTCGTCGGGATACCAAAGGCTTGGCGTTTCTCAGGGATAAGCTTGGGAGTAGGTTTAAGGCAGGACTGATCCTGCACAATAGCAAGGAAATCGGGTCTGAAGACAAGCAGTTTGCCGCGGTTCCTGTTACAAAGTTATTCCGGACGAATGGAAGAAAAAACCCTGCCCCATATCCTGATCTGCTTAAGAGTAAAGGGAGACAATATTCCTTTTCACCTGTATCTCTGGCGATTTCGGCTGGGGTCTATTTGTTTATTTTTACAGCGATCTCTCTGTTTTTAACTGTCAGCAGTCCTGATAGTAAATTAACTTCAGGCGGGGTTGTTTCAGACATGCCTACGTATGTTGTTATCCGCAGGGAAAGAGATGATTCTGCGAGAGAAGGCAGCAGCAGAATAAACGATGTTACTGTTAATATTGACGGGTCTGATGAATTTTTAAATAGCAAAAATGTGAAGTTAGCGGAGTTTGAACGTCTTGATCGCGAGCTGCAGGTAATATATGAATTACCAAGATTATTCGCATCAAGGTTCAGAGACGCTCTATCCGTGATAAAAAGTATGTATGAGCGTGTGAGTGTTCAAAACAAGCGGAAAGGGGGAATAAAGAAATTTAAGGAGCACAGACATGTCTTTTAGAAATTATTTTATGAAACTTTTTTCTGCGCTGTTTTTGGTTGCCGGCTTTTCTTTCTTGTCAGCATGCGCAAAACCTCAAAAAGCGGGAGATTTTAAACAGAACTCCGAAAAGAAAAAGAATCATTTGAATGTTTCATTTGATAATATTTCGGAAGGTACAATTCCTGAGGGCTGGAGAGAAGGTGCGACGAAGCCGTCAGGTAAACTTGCGGAATGGGAAGTGGTAAATGATCCTCATAAGAGCGGCAATAAAATAATGTCGCTGACAAAAGTTTACAGTAAATCCGAGGATGTATTTAATTTGTGTTGGACCGGCGGGATTAGATTCACAGACGGTGTAATAAGAGTGAAGATTCTGGCTCGTGAAGGTATGGTTGATCAGGGAGGTGGTATCGCCTGGAGAATTGTTGATGACAGTAATTATTATATTGCCAGGTACAATCCGCTGGAAAAAAATTTCAGGGTCTATTATGTAGTTGATGGTCATAGGCAGATACTTGATAGCGCAGATGCGGATATAGCAGCTCGGGAGTGGGTAACGATTGAAATACATCACTCGGGCGACAGCATTGAAGGGTGGTTGGATGGGAAGAAATTATTCTCTGTAAAAGACAGATCTATTATGAGAGAGGGCGGAGTCGGTTTATGGACCAAGGCAGATGCCGTTACTTATTTTGATGATTTTTCTATAGAATTTGCTGATGAGAATCGCGAAACCTTGGGGAATAAAAAACCGGAACTTTTGAGTTTCACCTGGCCTCGTATCGGAATCAGTATCGATAAACTTTCAGGCGGAGATATAAAAAAAATGTCGGCATTAGGATTTAAACACGGCGTCCGTGTAACAAGGGTTAAGAGCGATGCAGATGTAGAACTCATAAAAGGCGATATTATTCTGAGTGTTGATTCGGTTCAGGTAAAAGATTTCAGGGATATGTTTGAGATTTTGATTCTTAGTAAAAAATATATGGCCGGTGATGCGGTCAAACTTCAGATTTTCAGAGATGGGGAAATATTAGACAGGAAAATTACTCTTTCCGAAAATACATTTCAGGTTTCAGTAGAGCATCTTCAGAGACTTCTTGTTGAGGAAATTATCAGGAAGGAAGAAGAAAATAATGAAGATACAGAGCAGAAAAAGTAGCAGTAATAGCCGCCATTTGATTTGCGGCTGATAATTATATGCGATTAAGGATTTAGTTATGTTTCAGGCCTTCAGAATCTTGTTTATTTTATTTTTGGCGATTAGTTTCATTGTTTTTGTTCTGTATGTCAAAGATCAGTCAAGAGGAGAAACTCAGGAGAAAACTCCGGTTAATGAGAAAAAGGAAAATGATTCATTTGAAACATTCCAATTCAGGTTCGTAAGCAATAACCAGTGTAAATCCTGTCACCAGGAGATCTGGGATGAACTTTCCAAAGATCAGCATATGTACGCGTGGTTTAACGGGATATTTTTTCCGCAGGATCCAGGCCGAACCGAATGCAGCAGCTGCCATGCTCCTCAACCGATACTGGAAATAGGGATACAAAACAATGCAGTTGTAAGAAATTCAAGATTTGAAGAGGGGGTCGGCTGTATTGAATGCCATAAATACAACGATGAGGTCCATGGACCTTTGCCTTCCAGTGAAGCAGACTGCAACCCCAGATTTAATAAAGTATTTAAGGACTCTTCTTATTGCAATCCATGTCATGCGTTTCATGGCACATATAATGAATGGAAGACAACTAAGTGGGCAGAGCAGGGTGTAACCTGTCAGCAATGTCATATGCCTGAAGTAGATAGACCAAGCTCAACCGGCGGGAAGATGAGAAAGGCAAGGAGCCATAAGATGTTGGGGCCGCGCAGTCTTGAACTGTTACAGAGCGCTGTTTCCTTTGAATGTAATGTTATAAATAAGGAGATTGTTATCTCTCTAAGTAATACAGGCGCGGCGCATAATGTGCCGGGAGAAATTTCCAACAGAGAACTGTTTCTGATGGTTACTGTTACTGATAAGGAGGGAAAAGAGCTTGCAAAATATCGGGAGTCATTCAAGGCTCCTCCCCGACAACAGAGATCTACCGAACAATCAACCCAGCTTAAGCCGGGTGAAACAAGAAAGTTCACGTATAAACTTGGCGAAGGCAGCGGCAAGGCGGCGGTTAAATTAGGATATAGATTAAATGTATTTAATTTTTTTGTGACTGATGAGTCAGCGAGGGCATTATATGAAAAAGTTATCGAATTTTAGAACGAAAAGTTGTGTGGGATTGTTGGGGATATTGGTTTTTGTAAGTTTGAGCGGGTGCACGAAAAGCAGTTCGGACAATGAAGTAGTTATTTACACTGCGCTTGATCTGATGTTTTCTGAACCGATATTAAAACAGTTTGAATTATCTACCGGCATAAAAGTCAAAATAGTCAGCGATACAGAGGCGGCAAAAACAGTCGGGCTTGTTAATAAGCTTATTGAGATGAAAAGAAAACCTGAAGCAGATGTTTTTTGGAATAATGAGATTGTAAGAACTATTGTCCTGAAAAATAAAGGAGTAATAGATCCATATGTTTCTAAAAACGCTGCAGAGATTCCTGCGAGTTTCAGGGATAAAGATGAGACCTGGGTTGGATTTGCAGCGCGCGCGCGGGTGATTTTATATAACACTAATCTTGTTGATAAGAAGGATGCTCCGACATCGATATTTGATCTGGCCAAACCAAAGTGGCGTGGCAAGGTAGTGATCGGAAATCCTATTTTTGGATCGACTTCGACTCATGTCGCAGCGCTGTTTGTTGTGCTCGGGAGTGAAAAAACTATGAAGTTTCTAAATGAGCTTAAAGCAAACGATGTCAGGGTCGCTCCGGGAAATGCTATGGCAAGAAATCTTGTCATGGATGGAGAAGTCGCGATCTGCTTGACTGATACTGATGATGCGAACGGAGCTTTCCTTAAAAATAAACCTATTGAGATGGTTTATCCTGATCAGGATTCATTCGGAACACTCGTGTTTCCGAACACAATCTCGCTTGTTAAGGGAGCGCCTCATTCAGATAACGCGAAAAAGCTGATTGACTATCTGTCTTCTGTTGAGGTAGAAACTCAGCTTGCGTCTTCAAAGTCTGCGCAGATTCCATTAAGATCCGGTGTTAAACCATACAGTGAAAGATTTGATCTGAAAACTATTAAGGCGATGGAGGTTGAATGGGGTAAAGTTGCCGAGATGCTGGAACAGAGTAACAAATTTGTTCAGGAAGTGTTTCTGCGATAGCAAGAATCAGATCTAATGAAAAGATATTATGCTCCGTTTGCCGCAGGTGTTGTCATCTTCATCTGCTGTCTGCCATTACTATCTATGTTCTATAATTCGATTACTGCAGATGGAACGATTGATTTGTCTGCGTACAGAGAGATCCTGTCTGAAAGCAGGCAGCAGACCCTGTTTTTGAGAAGTATATTTGTGGCACTTGGCGCGACTGTTTTGGCCTCAATATTCGGAGTTGTAATCGGTTTCACTATTGTAAAGCTCAAAGGGATGATTTCTGCGGTGATGGAAGCTCTTGTAATAATTCCGTTGGTTATTCCTTCTGTTGTTATCGCAATGGGTTGGGTTTTTGTGCTGGGTCAGGAGGGTATAGTTAAGAATATTTTCGGATTTACAGTAAATATTTTCACGCCTGTCGGGTCAGCATTTATTTTGTCTCTTTGTTACTTTCCATTTGTCGTGGTTTTGACTGTACAAGGGCTCCGCTCTGTTAGTCCGACGATTGTGAAATCTGCTGAGCTGTCCGGAACCAGATGGCAAGTATTTTGGTTTATATTAAGGCCAATTTTAACTCCATATATCATGACAGGAGCATTTCTTGTATTTTTATTTTCTTTGAGCGATTATGGTGTGCCGTCTGTTCTGATGGTTAATGTATATCCTGTTGAGATATTTACCCAGCTCAGCGCGTATTATGATGTAAAAAAAGCTGTTGCGTTTTGTCTCCCGTTGATGACGGTTGTTGCGGCTGTCTATATTTTGAAATTATTGACTGTAAGGGCTCAATCATTTGAAACTGTTGGCGTGGTCGCTAAATCAGATGAGCAGACAAAAAAAGCCCCATATTTGTTGGTTATTGCTGCGTTGTTAATCCTGGGAGCGTCCGTTTTTGTGCCAATTGTTCAGCTTATTGTGACTGCAGGGTCATTTTCAAACTATGGGAATGCTATTAAAACGGCCGGAGATCAAATAGTGGTAAGTATTTGGGTGTCTGTACTGGGGACATTGCTTATGCTTGTGATGGGAGTTATTCTGTCACTTGCGTATAAAAGTTTGGGGAAGTTGAGCAGGATATGGTGCGACATAATCTTGTTTTTAACACTGATAATTCCCGGCTCTGTAATTGGCCTGGGAATAATATTTCTTTACACAAAAAATGTGTGGCCGGTGGAATCTCTTTATCCTTCTGCATGGATTGTTGCATATGGGAGCGCTGTAAAGTATATAGCTCTTATAGTATTTGTATTAATGGCGGAGTTTTCTTCGTTGAGGAGCGGGATTTTTCGTTCGGCTGAGATATCCGGAGCTTCCCGGATACAAATATTTTGGAAAATCACGCTGCCACTTGTCGCGCCGAGTATTATAATTGCTGGAGGGCTCGCGTTTATGCTGTCTATGGGAGAGCTATCAGCTTCAGTTTTAATTAATCCTCCCGGTTATATGACTATCCCGGTGCGTATTGCCTCGCTTCTGCATTTTGGCGAGGACAGTATTGTGGCGTCATTGTGTATTATTTTGTGCGCGCTTATATTCTGGATGTTTTTATTGCTGGCTCTTTTGTTAAGACGTTTTGTCAGGGTAAGGTTAGGTGTATGAGTATAGATTTGGAGAAAGTAACAAAGAAGTATGGCAATCGTATCGTGCTCGATAATATTTCATTATCTGTTGCACATGGGGAACTTGTAGTTCTGCTGGGTCCAAGCGGTTCAGGCAAAAGCACGCTTTTATCTTCGATAGCAGGATTTATTAAACCTGACAGCGGCGCGATCAGGTTTAACGGTAATGATGTTTCCGGGACGCCTCCGAATCAGCGGGCTATAGGTATGGTATTTCAGGATCAGTCTTTATGGCCTCATATGACTGTTGAAGAGCATTTATTGTTTGTATTGAGAGCTCAAAAGATTGAGAAAAATGAAGCGAAAAAAAAAGCAGGCGAGTTACTTGAAATTTTGGAACTTTCCAAGTTTGCCAAACAATTTCCATCATCTTTGTCCGGAGGAGAAGCGCAGAGGGTTGCGCTTGGCCGCGCGCTCATAAAAAAACCGGATATTTTGTTGTTGGATGAGCCGCTTGGACAGCTAGACAGGGTTCTCAGGGAAAAAATGCTTCAGTTGATTGCGAGTCTCCATAAGAAATTCGGAACGACGACCTTGTTTGTTACGCATGATTATGAAGAGGCGTTTAAATTAGCTGACAGGATTGCAGTTATTATTAATGGTCAGGTAGTGCAGGTTGCGTCTCCTTATGAAGTGTATAATCATCCCGGCTCAGGAAGGGTCGCGCAGCTTACAGGTGAGGTGGATCTTTTGGATGGCGAAGTCTGCGCTCCCCGTAAAGTTAAAACATTTCTTGGGGTTATGGAAACTTCTAATGAGCTGTCTGGTAAGCAGATTAAGGTGTGTCTCAGACCGGCTGATGTAGAAGTCGAAGAAACGTGCGATGGGAATGCTCTGATTATCGGCTCGAGTTTATCCGGCGGCCACTGGCAGCTTTCTGTCAGGATAGATTCACACATAGTTAAGGTATTGACCGAGAAATACTATCCAACCGGCGTAAAAGTTAATTGCAAACCAAACAAACCGGTATGGGTTATTAACGGTTGATAGACAGTAAATAAAGTTCTGATACTATCTTTAGATACCTAGAACTCATCTCATAAATGAGATGAGTAAAAAACAAATAACAAATGACAAAAATCATGGTATTTATGAGATAGCTTTTAATAAAACTATATGATAAATAAGTTGCGAATGTCGAATTCAGAATTTACTTTTTTTGAAGAAAATATGAGTTTTGCTTGTTTGGTTTAGCTATGCCTGAAACGACATTATTACAGCTGGGATTGCTTGGTTCAGTATTTATCGTCGCGCTGCTTTATTCTTCGGTCGGGCATGGAGGGGCGTCGGGATATCTCGCGATTTTGTCTCTGTTTGCGATCGATCCGAAATCTGCTTCGACAAGCGCGCTAGTATTAAATATTCTTGTTGCCGGTACCGCATGGTTTAGTTTTGCAAAGGCGAAGCACTTTCACTGGAGACTAGTTTTTCCGTTTATTGTGGGTTCGGTTCCCGCAGCTTTTGTCGGCGGGATGCTTAAGGTTTCAACTCCAATGCTTAATATTTTGCTTGCGCTGACATTATGTTATGCATCTGTTGTTATGATGTTTCCCAGATTCAAGGACTTGCCGGGTGTTGAATCAAGACATGAATTTATGATTTCTCTTGGTGTGGGAGTTGTATTGGGACTGTTATCAGGAGTTGTTGGTGTGGGCGGAGGCATATTTCTGAGCCCTCTTTTGATTATGTGCAGATGGGCATCAGTCCATGAATCGGCGGCAGCTTCTGCAGGGTTCATCGTTGTTAATTCTATAGCGGGATTATCTGGAAGATTACTCTCGGGTTTTAGTATAGGCGCAGATATAACCTCATTGATTGTCTTCGCATTTGTTGGCGGAATTATCGGATCATATCTTGGCTCACGGCGTTTCAAAGCTGTCTGGCTCAGGCGCCTGTTGTCTGTTGTGCTCTTTGTTGCGGCGGCGAAACTTGTTATGAAGCTTGTAACTTAAACGCGAAACGCCACGTAGTTGCTGAGTTTTTGTAAAAGCCATCTCACAAATACTTTGCACAGATTCCACAAATTTATTCCGCAGATTCCACAGATGAATTCGTGTAAAAATACTCATATATGAGAGCATTTCTACTTACTCAGAATTACAGAGGTTTTAATCCGGCTATTTGTGATTTTAGGTTGAGAATAAAACACAGGTTCTGGCAAGCAGTTTGCCATTAATCCGACAGGAAAGAATACTTTGTTAAAATTTACAGGCTTGTAACATGAGAATATGATCCATGTAAATTTATTTTGTGCTGTGAATCTATTGAGTACCGGAAAGTATATTAAGGATCATATTTGTATAGGAGATTAGCAAGCTATGGCAAATTTTAACGATTGGGTAAAAGAGGTAGAAACCCTGTGTTCACCGAGGAAAGTTGTTTGGATTGATGGTTCTGCGGAACAGGTTGAGAATTTGAAAAAAGATGGTTTTCAGTCAGGCGAAATAATAGAGCTGAATCAGGATAAACTGCCGGGTTGCTTTTACCACAGATCAAATCCAAATGATGTGGCCCGAACAGAGGAATTGACTTTTATCTGTACATCTGATAAGGAGAGCGCCGGACCGACGAATAACTGGATGGCTCCCAAGGAAGCTTATACAAGGGCGAAGGAGATCTTTAAAGGGTCAATGGATGGTAAGACAATGTATGTGATTCCGTTTTCTATGGGACCGGTCGGATCACAATTTAGCAAGATCGGGATACAGGTTACAGACAGCATTTACGTTGTTTTGAATATGCTCATAATGACAAGGGTAGGGAAACCTGTAATGGATCTGCTTTCTTCAGGAGCAGAATTTACAAAGTGCTTACATAGTCTTGCAGGATTGGATGAGAAGAAAAGACTTATACTTCATTTTCCGGAGGATAATACCATCTGGAGCGCCGGATCAGGTTACGGGGGAAATGCTTTGCTGGGTAAAAAGTGTCTTGCGCTGCGAATTGCAAGCTATCTTGCAAAGAATGAAGGTTGGCTTGCAGAACACATGCTTATTACCGGAATTGAGGATCCGCAAGGTAATGTAGATTATATAGCTGCAGCTTTTCCGAGCGCATGCGGCAAGACGAATCTTGCGATGATACTTCCTCCTGAAGAATTCGAACGCAAAGGATATAAAGTCTGGACAGTGGGAGATGATATTGCCTGGTTGAGGGTTGGCAGTGACGGCAGATTGTGGGCGGTTAATCCTGAGGCGGGATTTTTTGGTGTGGCGCCCGGAACAAATTCAAAAAGCAATCCCAACATGATGAAAACAATCAGCAGAAACACTATTTTTACAAATGTTGCTTTGAAGGATGATAAAACTGTATGGTGGGAAGGCTGCGATGAAGCAGTTCCTGATAATATGACAGATTGGTTGGGTAATAAATGGAATGCAGGCAGTAAAGATAAAGCGGGTAAGACTCTTTTTGCCGCGCATCCGAACAGCAGATTTACGGCTCCGATTTCACAATGCCCATGCCTTTCGCCTAAGTGGTCTGATTCCAAAGGTGTTCCGATATCCGCGATTATATTTGGGGCAAGAAGATCGGGAGTTGTCCCTCTTGTGTATGAATCTCACAACTGGACACACGGTGTTTACATGGGGGCTACAATGAGATCTGAGCGAACCGCTGCACAGAGCGGCAAGGTTGGCGAGCTGCGAAGAGATCCTATGGCGATGATCCCGTTTTGCGGTTATAACATGGCAGATTATTTTAATCACTGGATAGATGTAGGTGATAACTTGAAATCTCCGCCAAAAATCTTTCAGGTAAACTGGTTCAGAAAAGATGCCGGTGGCCAGTTCATGTGGCCCGGCTTTGGTGAAAATTTCAGGGTTTTGCTCTGGATGCTCGCAAGATGTAAAAATAAGGTCAGCGCAGCAGAAACTCCGATCGGATTGATCCCTAAGATCGGAGATATTGATGCCCATCTTTCACCTGCGGTAATACAGCAGCTGCTGTCGGTTAACAATTCTGAGTGGGAGTCAGAAATAGGGCAGCACAACAAGTTTTTTGAACAGTTCGGGACAAGACTCTCCGAAAGAATCTGGCAGGAGCAGTATACATTACAAGAGCAATTTGTGTGAGGTGTTTATGATAAGTAGTGTTGTAGCTAAGGGACTGGAAGGCGTTGTTGTTGCTGAAACAAACATCAGCTACATTGACGGACAAAAGGGAAAACTTTACTATAGAGGATACAGTATTCAGGATTTGGCAAGACATTCAAATTTTGAGGAAACTTCGTTTCTATTGCTTTACGGACATCTTCCATCAAGTAAAGAACTCCAGCAGTTTAATTCTGAACTCAGAAGTCATTATTTTATCCTGCCTGAGGTGATACAGATAATCGAGATTTTCGGAAAATCTTCGAATCCTATGGATCTTTTACGTGTTGCGGTATGTTCAATGGGTTGCTTTGAAGGATTGAGCAATTCTTATAACGTTGAGAAAAATAATGAGGTAGCAAAAAAACTTATTGCGTCATTTCCTACGATCGTTGCTACTTTATGGAATATCAAACATGGAAAACGATTAGTCTTTCCAAACCATGAACTTTCACTGGCAGAAAATTTTCTTTATATGCTTACAGGAAAGATTCCTGACAGAGATAGCTCAAAGCTTCTTGATATGCTTCTCATAATTCATGCAGATCATGGGATGAATGCATCTACTTTCACAGCGCGCACGATCATATCTTCTGTTTCCGATGTCTATAGCGCTATTGTTGGCGCGATAGGTTCTCTTAAAGGACCGTTGCATGGAGGCGCAAATCAAAATGCCTATAAAGTGATTTATAATGATATTAAGTCTGCTGATGTGGTTGATTCATATGTAGATAATGCGCTTGCTTCCAAACAAAGAATCCCTGGATTTGGCCACAGGGTCTATAAATGCGAAGACCCACGGGCAGTCATTCTGCGTGATACGTCAATAAAAGTCGCAGACACACCCGAGAAAAAGAGGATGTTCGAGATAACAAGGAAAATTGAGGAAGCCATGGTTCAAAAGAAAAATTTATATCCAAATGTAGATCTGTACTCCCCATCTTGTTACTATTCGTTGGGAATTGATGTTGATTTGTATACCTGCTTGTTTGCGATGGGCAGAATTTCCGGCTGGTGCGCTCATATTATTGAGCAGTTGAAGGACAACAGACTTATAAGGCCATCAGATATATATACCGGAGGACTTGACAGTACTTACGTTCCTATTGAATCCAGGTAATGTTGCCTGTTTTTAAAGGAGGGATTATCTATGTCGAATGAAGTCAGCGCGATGCTCAAAATCTCTGTAAAAGAAATCATGAAGTCTCCCGTGCTGTTCATTAATTCAGAATGGAGATTATCCGACGCAGCAAGTTTCTTTCTGGAACACAGCGTAAGCGGAGCTCCTGTTCTGGATGATCAGGGTAAAACAATTGGTGTTTTAACCCTTAAAGATATTGCAAGATATACTATGTGGCATCTGGAAGTCGAAGAGTATGAAGAGGATTTAGGCGGAAGTAAAAAATCAACAGGAGTTGATCAGGTGTCGCTGCCTCAAAATTATAAACTGGATAAAATGACCTGCACAACTGTTCGGCAAGTAATGTCTGTTGGAGTAATAACTGTCTCAGATGAGGTCACGATAAGTAAAATATTGGGTGTTATGATGAAGAATCGTATCCACAGGGTGTTCGTAAAGAAGGCAGGGAAAATCATCGGTGTTGTTACTACAATGGATATAATCAGATGGCTGCGATGTCTTGATATCAAAGAGCAACTGTAAATATTGATATGTGGAATAGAACGCAACTATGAGTGAATATCCCCGTCAATTATAAGTTTATTGTTAAAAGTTCGGTGTAATGATGAGAATCTCTATCTAGCAAATGTTGTAAGGCGTGTCATTTGCATTTATATAGCTTATGAAATACACGTATCCGGAGTCTCCAATAATGGTTTATTGGGAATCAACACGTGCTTGTGATCTTGTATGCCGTCATTGCAGGGCAGATGCGGTTGTTAATAGGGATCCTTGTGAGCTCACAACTGCGCAGGTGAAAAAGTTATTCGATGAGGTCAAACGGTTTGGAGATTCTCATCTCGTTGTTACCGGGGGAGATCCGATGAAAAGGACAGATCTCTTTGAGCTTATTGAATACGCCGGCGGGATTGGATTGACAATTTCATTAACGCCGAGCGGGACAACAAGTATAACGAGGCAAAGAATCTGGAAACTGAAAGAACTCGGGATCTCAACTATAGCGTTAAGTTTTGATGGGCCCACCGCTGAAAAGCATGATAAGTTCAGAGGTGTGAATGGATGTTTTGATCAAACCTACACTGTTGCCCGATGGGTAAACGAAGCGGGCATTCCGCTCCAGATTAATACAACTGTAACAGGTGAAACAAAGGATGATCTCCCGGACTTGTATCAGCTTGTCAGGTCATTCAATGCAAGCAGATGGAGCCTGTTTTTTCTTATCCCCGTAGGTCGCGGGGCATCTCTGGGGCAGATAAATTCTGAAGAATGTGAACGGATGTTAAACTGGATCTATGAATTATCTGTTGTTGAAAAAAATATTGTCATAAAAACAACTGAGGCGCCTCATTACCGCAGGGTAATTCTTCAAAGAGGCGGGTCGTTGGGATCAAGCAGCGGAATTAGGGATGGTAATGGCATTGTATTTATATCTCATACAGGAGATATTTATCCCAGCGGATTTCTTCCTGTAAAAGCAGGCAATATTTTAAATGATAGCCTTGTTGGTGTCTATAGGAAGTCCCCAATTTTTACAAATTTAAGAGATGTATCAAAACTGAATGGAAAATGTGGTGTATGTGAGTTCAGAAATGTGTGCGGCGGATCGAGGGCAAGGGCATATGCGGAGTCAGGCGATTACATGGGATCAGATAATCTTTGTTTATATGTCCCGAGTAATGTGACAGTCAAAGGAAATATTTAATTGGCTGATAACAGCATACAAAAAGCGGGATTGAATAATAATCATGCAAAATCTTTCTATCATCTCACAAATTTTGATATAAATAAGTCTTATTGTTCCGGCACTGCATGCCTTGCATCGCGAAGACTCAATCAAACCTGCTGGAAAAAGGCGTTAGAACAGACCGTGCGTGTACATTGTCTTGGCAAGTGCTATATGTCACCAGCATGCGGACAACTTGATTCACGTCCGATTATAAAATGCCACTCATCAAAACCGATAGTACTTAAACGTATAATAGAAGGAGGCTTTACAAATATTGGCAGATATGTTAAGTCAGGAGGCTTTCTCGGCCTTAAAAAAACGCTTTCTATGATCCCGGAAGAGGTTATCCGCATTATCGAACAGTCAGGACTGCGCGGTCGCGGGGGAGCAGGTTTCCCTGCCGGAAAAAAATGGAGATCTGTTTTTAGCCAAAAATCTAAAGAAAAATTTGTGATTGCTAATGCGGATGAAGGAGATCCGGGCGCGTACACAGACAGATTCATAATGGAAGAGGATCCATACAGCCTTATTGAATCAATGGTTATTGCTGCCTATGCGGTAGGCGCAAGCAAAGGTTATATATATCTTCGTAAAGAATACCCCAAAGCCCATACTGCGCTGCAGCAGGCGCTTTTGCTTTCAAAAAGAAATAGTTTTCTTGGTGAAAACATATTCGGAACAAAATTTTCCTTTGAAATAAAGATTGTGGTTGGACAAGGCAGTTATGTTTGTGGAGAAGAAACCGCGCTCATTAATTCCATTGAAGGGAAACGTCCGGAAGTTATGGCGAGACCTCCATATCCGACCGAGTCCGGACTCTTCGGCAAACCGACTCTTGTTAATAATGTAGAGACATTTGTAAATATCCCATGGATCATAGTAAATGGAGCCGGAGCATATTCCTCTATAGGATTTTCTAACAGTAAAGGTACAAAAGTTGTTTCATTAAACTCACTTTTTAGAAATCCCGGTTTGTATGAGATCGAGTTTGGCGTCTCTTTGAGAACGATAATTGAAGAGCTTGGAGGAGAACTTCAGGAAGGAAGAATAAAGGGGGTGATTGTAGGCGGACCTCTCGCCGGTATAGTGCCTCCTCATATGTTTGATACTAAGTTTGGTTTTGAGGAACTAAGACAGATAGGATCCAGCGTCGGACACGGAGGCGTCATTGTATTTGATACAGGAACTCCGATAGCAGAACTTATTCAGCATATATTTGATTTCAGTTCCGGTGAATCGTGCGGTAAATGTACTCCATGCAGAGTCGGCAGCAGATCCATAGAAACAATGTTTTCATCTATTCTTGAAATAGGAAATAGCGACGGAGCTGCTTCACGCAAACAATTTGAAGAAATCGTGTCAGCATTGGAATCCACAAGTTTGTGCGGACTGGGAACAGGGCTCGCAGATTTTGCAAAGAGCGTGTTTCGTTACTATGAAAAGGAGCTGTCAGAATGTTTCAAGTGGTAATAAACGGTAAGCAGTACGAGGTAAATGAAGATCTGACAATTTTACAGGTATTACATTCATTGGGGATCCAAGTCCCTACTTTATGCCACGATAACAGATTGAAACCTATCGGAGGGTGCCGGTTGTGTGTGGTTAATATCAATGGGTTTAGCCGTCCTGCAACCTCATGTAATACAAAGATTGCGGATGGAATGGTAATTGAGACTCATTCACAGGATCTGGAAAAACATAGAAAGGTGCTTCTGCGATTGTTATCAGATAGTTATGTGAGTACAGGTTCAGGTAATAAGGAATTTGACCGGTTATTGAAAGAATATGAGATCAGCGCCTCATCCAGTCAGACAGAAAATTCTCCGCTCGTTGATGATTCGCATCCATATATTTCAGTTAATATGTCCAAATGCGTCACCTGTTTTAGATGTGTGAGGATCTGTGAGGAGATACAGGGGCAGTTTATATGGAAGGCAGTCAACAGAGGTTATAGAACAAAAATAGTTCCTGATTTAGGAATGACACTGAAAGAAAGCGAATGTGTCAGCTGTGGAGCTTGCGCGGATACGTGTCCTACCGGCGCTTTGGAAGATAAAACAGTATTACAATTTGGAGCTGCGACTGAATGGACCAAAACAACCTGTCCTTACTGTGGAACTGGATGTGAAATGCTTGTCGGCAAGAAAGATGATCGCATTGTTAAGATAAAACCGGATTTAAATTCTCCTGTGAACAAAGGTCATCTGTGTGTAAAAGGCAGATATTCTTTTGATTTTGTCTACGCGAAAGATCGTGTAACGGAACCTATGATCAGAACTGCGGGTAAATGGAAAACAGTGTCCTGGGGTGAAGTAATTGCGTTTGTGTCAGACAGTCTGACAAAAATTGTTGCTAAATATGGCCCTGATAGTGTAGGAGTTTTGGGCTCATCGAGAGGAACAAATGAGGAAAACTATCTGGCGCAGAAATTCGCAAGGATTGTACTGGGAACAAATAATATTGATTGCTGCGCAAGGGTGTGTCATGCTCCGACCGCAACCGCGATGAAGGAGACTCTTGGCACAGGCGCAGCGACAAATTCATTTGATGATATTGAAAATGCAGGAACGATCGCCATATGCGGGGCTAATCCTACTGAAAACCATCCGGTTGTCGGAGCAAGGATCAAGCAGGCAGTATTAAATGGAGCAAACTTAATCGTGATTGATCCGAGAAAAATAGAGCTCGCAAAATATTCAAAGTTTCATCTTCAGTTGAAACCCGGGACGAATGTTCCCCTTCTTAACGCGCTTGCATGTGCGATTGTTGAAGAAGGGCTTGTCGATCAGATTTTTATAAGCCAAAGAGTTGATGGATTTGAATCATATAAAAAGTTTATTTTGAGCTGGACTCCTGAGAGGGTTTCAAAAATTTGTGGAGTTGACCCCGTGCTGATAAAAAAAGCTGCAATAATATATGCGACCGTGAAGCCATCTATGTTTTTTCATGGTTTGGGCATGACGGAGCATACTCAGGGTACAGAGTCGATTATGTGTCTGGTTAATCTCGGTCTTATTACTGGAAATATCGGGAAAATTGGATCCGGAGTGAATCCTCTGCGCGGACAGAACAATGTTCAGGGATCGGCTCATATGGGATGTGAACCTCATAATCTGACAGGATATGTTCCTATAGAGAAAGCGTATGATCTTTTTAAACAGGTCTGGGGGTCAGATCTTCCGAGAGGTGAGGGCCTGAATATGCTTCAAATGATGGATTCTGCAAAGAACAACAAACTAAAAGCATTGTGGGCGATTGGTTACGATATTTTTCTGACGAATTCAAACGCATCTTTCACAAAAAAGGCTATTCAGTCCCTTGAATTGCTTATTGTACAGGATCTGTTTCTGAATAAAACAGCCGGCGAGTTGGGTCACGTGTTTCTGCCTGCAGCAAGCTCGTTTGAGAAAGAAGGAACGTTTATGAATTCTGAACGCAGAGTCCAACGGGTGCGGAAGGTTATTGACCCGGTTGGTCACAGTAAAAGCGATTGGGAAATAGTATGTCTGGTTGCAAAGGCGATGGGAAAGGAAAGTTGTTTTGATTATAAATCATCAAAAGAAATCTGGGAAGAAGTCAGAAAGGTGTGGAAGGCAGGAAGCGGTATAACATACGATCGTATTGAGAAAAATGGATTGCAGTGGCCATGTCCGGCAGAGGATCATCCCGGGACACAGATTCTACATGTGGAGTCGTTCCCAATCGGCAGCAAAGCATTTGTAAAAACTATTGAATTTAATGAAACTAAAGAAATTACTTCTTCCGAGTATCCGTTTCTATTGGTTACAGGAAGAACACTTTTCCATTTTAATGCGGGGACGATGACGATGAGGTCGGCAAATGTAAACCTGTTGGATAATGATTATCTTGATATATCGCCTCAGGATGCGGCATTGCTGGGGTTGAGAAATAAAGAGAAAGTAAAAATTGTCAGTAAATATGGGCATGCTGTCTTGCCCGTGAGAATACATGATAGCGTGAAAAAGGGAGAGCTCTTCACCACGTTTCACATGCCGGACAACTTTGTGAATTTTGTTACCGGGCCGTATCGTGATAACCTTGCCTCCACTCCGGAATACAAAATCACTGCGGTCAAAATTGAGAAGTTAAGTTGATAGTGTAGCTATGACAAATTATTGCCCGGATATCAATGCATACTCACCGGATAAAATTGCAGAAATTATATTGTGTATAGAAGGAATAAGGTATAGTAAATAAAATGGATATTGTTTGGGTATTGTTAGCGGTGGCGGCATTTCTGCTGCTGAGAGTTGTGATCTTCCCGAAGTCCGGCTGAGGCACTTCTGCCTGCTCAGGCGAGCAGAAAAAGCGGGGATAAGAATTCAGGATACAGGAGACAGAATACAGGGATCAGAAGATAGTAGCTTGTAGCGATGTTATAGTAGACATCTATCACCTGAGGGTCAGAGAAATATCTATGCAGAACCAGGTTTGGAACCCTTGAATTCCACCTTTTTTTTTTCGGTATAATCTAAGGATAGTTATTTAAAGGGAGGTAGGATGAAAAATTTGAAGATTGTTTTTCTCTCGCTGGTTGTATATGGTTTCTTTACTGA
>JACQRL010000151.1 GCA_016206485.1 Planctomycetota bacterium
GATTAAAATCCGGATTTGCGTTCTAAACCCGGCTGTGGCTTTTAAAATCCTTTTTTCAGGAGTTATTTTTTCTGCCACTTTTGCCTTCTTACTCCTTGGGTCTTCTGAAAAATGTCTGGATATTTCTTCAGCGCTTAATGCACGGTTGTATATCTTCACCCCCCCTATTATTCCATTGAAATAGTCTGAATCTGGAGCAGAACCCCTGTATCCTATTATTAAATTACCTGCATTTGGATTTATTGGACTTTTGTATTCCAATGAACCATCTAATTCCCCATTTACATATACCTTGACACTGTTACCATCGTATGTCCCTGCCACATGCGACCAGTTGCCTGTTACTATATCCGTATTTCCCCTTAAACTGCCTGCCCATGGGTTTATTGCAAAACTTATTTTACCTGCATTTGTCTCTAATATATATCCGTCTCTATCCGCCCGCTTATTCAATATACAACCGCCTTTATTCGGCATCTTTAACCATGCCTCCACGGTCATTGCATTTCCCGGCATTAAACTTTTGTCATTACCGCAATCTACATAATTGTTTGTTCCATTAAACCTGAGAACGGATATAAACTCATCTCCTGCCCATGTCCCTCCCTGGACTTTCATCGCATCCGTAATGTCTTCTTTTGCCCATGAAGCCCCGTGTATCTTCCCATCATTCTTGTTTCCAGAACTATCTTTAACCGTATCTCCCTGTCCTTCTTCAAAGTTCCAGCAACCTACTATACCTTCCTCTGCCGCGGCAGAAAACATAAAACAACTGCCAAAAATAATTGAAAATAATGTACCCAAACCTTTAAGTTTCATTTTTCTAAAACAACCCCATGCATCAATTAAATAGTTCCACTACTTCCCCGGCCTTTACCCTTTAGACAATATTTCTCTAATGCTACAAATAAAGCTTCAATGTTTTCTAAAGGAACATCAACCCCGTATATCGCTCCATTGACCATTAATCCGCCTTTAGGTGAATCCATCTTCATAACCGCTTCCCTTACATGGGCATCTATATCTTCTGGTTTGCAGAAAGGAAACATCTGCCGGTCTAAATCAAGGTTAACGCACATTTTCCCTTTATAGACCCTCTCAATCCCTTCCAGAGTATTGGCACGGAACTGTGGATCGTGAACAGAAACTCCGCACTCAATCAAATCATCTACAATCTCAAGCAGATTGCCGTCTGATGATAAATAAACATGCACTCCAGCATTACGGCAGTTCATGAATATTTCCTTAAACATCGGTTTGATATATTTACGAAATTTTGCCGGGTTAATCATTAAACTGCTCTGCGTACCAATATCCGTATGAAATCCAATTATATCTACGCCAATTTCTAACCACTTATTAACCAATAGAATCTCATAATCAAGGAGCATCTCTATTAGTTTAGGGAGATGAGGATCATCGGTAGCAAAATCTACCATCAAATTTTCAAAACCCCTTAAAAAATATAATCTATCAAAAAGACGTTCTCCGGTGCCACGAACTGGAAGTCCTTTCTTTCTTGCTTCTTCAACGTCTCTTTTTATATTATCCCAGTCCCGGTCACCGCGTTCGCTTTTTTTAAGCGGGTCCGGAGGCTTAAAAACATCCAAGGTCTTCCAATCAGATAAAGGATGTTCTACTACCTGCCCTTCCAAACCGCCATAAGTATTAAACCAAAGACATCCCCAGTTATCACGATAATATTCCCCCTCTCTAAAACAAGGCGGAAATTCATCAAAGTTTATGCTGCCTTTTTTATAATCTATAAATATCAGGGGATGTTTAAGAACAATTTCTTCCAAACCTTCCCTGTATTTATGCCAGGTAACAGGAGAAAGACGTGCATGGATTGGAATCCATTCGGGATTCTTAAACTCTATAGCTTTTAGATAATTCTCTCTTTCAGTAATCATTTTATTCTTCCCCGCATTTAGAAAAACCTTCCATTAATAGCATTGTCAATATAGCCCGAATTTCCAATTTATTCATCTTTCCCTCCAGTTTTTTATTCTCGGCTTTATTTGTATAATTCTTTATAAAGTTCGCGTGAAGACCGAACCATTTCTGAAGTAACCTTCTGCCATCTCAGACCAATCTCGATATCTGGCGGTCCCATGGCAAGATACCCATAAAACCCCAATCCTTTGCAATAATTATACAACTCTCTTATCACTTCATAATCAAGGTTGCAACCCATCGTCGCATCACCGATGTATATTATTGAATAACCTAAATCATGCATCTTTGCCAGGTGCTTTTTACTCGTTTCAATTCGTGTTCTATAATATTTACTGTTCCTGTCCTCACAACCGAAATACGCCCATGGCAATAGAAGGCAATCCTTATCCTTAACTATCTGTTCCACGATTTGACTTTCCGTACTATAAGCATGATATACCCATCCATACTTACCCTTAAAATTATTATCGGATAAAACTCTCTTAGCTATCTGCAAAGTTCTATTATCAATGTCCCGTAAAATTTCAAAACCTTCCTCAGACCAATTTTCTTTCAGTTGAATCCCCAGTTCATTGCAATATCCTTTAATTTTACCGGAATAGTTAAGCGCGGAATAATTCTTCTTTAAGTATTTAAGAAAACCCGCAGAGGTATCACAACCTTCTCCTTCAATAAAAACATAATCAACATCTGGAAAAAGTTTAATTTGTTCATCAATTAATTGAGAGAGGCGTCTTGGCATCTCAGAATCCAAAGGATCTGCAACAACAACATCCGTTCCTGCAACATGTTTTACTTCTCCGTCGCCCCAATCGGGAATATTTTCCCATCCTTTCTTCTCATAAGTATAGAGCTGCAACATCAATCCGACAGAAATGCTTCTTTCGTGCAGATAAGAAATAATATCACGCAGAAATTGATTGTCGGTTTTCACCATTGTCGCTTCCGGATTATTCGGCAAAAATGGTAAATTTGATTTTACTCCGTTAGTATACCACTTGGAATAAATGGTAAAATTATTAAAATCAATTTCGTCTGATAGCATGTCAAACATTTTTTTTACAGTTTTGAAATCGGATTTCCAGAATTTGGACATATCCGGCATAATCGGGGTTGTGTGGTCAATAAAACCTTTTAAAAATTCCATTCTCCCATCCTCCTCGTCATTAGCGCTCCATTTTTCTTAACTTAGGGAAATACTCTTCCTTTAAAAGTTTATCCCTTTCTTTCTCAGGCATACCTAAATAAAACCGGGCATCAACGGCTAAAGCCTTGTCTATTAGTTCCCGCATAAAATCCATAGGATAGATTGAGTGACAGATATATCCTATTGAATTACTTGTATTGCGACCGGATATTACATACCTCAAATATTTATCGTTAAAACCAAACGAACCCTCGGACTTCAAAGTATAATCGGCATAGGCATCAATAAAAGGGTAAAATACATACCGGCTCCCCAATTCTAAACTATAGTGCAAATATATGATTTTATCCTGTAATAGAGTCCTTGTATCACGTATCAATTGATAAGAATCTACTACAGCTCTGTCAGAATAGCCCTCAAAATAAGAAAGTCCATCAAAATAGACACCGTCCATCTCATATTTGCCTAACAGCTTATTCTCTATGATATCAAGAAATTCCCGTCCATTATATATGGAGCTGCCGGGATTCATGTATGGAATAATCCTCATTCCAAGAGAATGTGCTTTTTTTATAACCCTTATAAACTCTTTCTCGCTTACAGGCACAAATCCGTCTATTCCACACCATCCTTCATCTGCATAGACATCTTCCCATGTGGGAACCGGCTTTCCTGTTCTTGTCACCTTACCCCGCCATATACCCTCATGTACAACTAAAATATTGGTATATTTACTTGCTTCTTCTATCTCATCATCAGTAGGATATGGCGGTGACCAATCCGCTATTGTGCCATGGTGGGATATTCTCTCTTTTACAGATTGCTCATAATTGAATTCCCGCGGAGGAAATACTGAAAAGAGCAATTGACTGTATTGATAGGCATTAAATGTATATTCAATTGCCCAATCTTTTTCCGTGAGGTTTCTCCATTCCAATCCTCTAAGCCCAAGACACGGATAAAATGCTACTCCCCCTTTTTCATCTATCAATATAATGTTGTTGTTTTTTTCTACGTTGTAATCGGGTATAAAATTACCAGAAAAAGAAAGTTTCAATGTTTCCAATCCAGGGCCTCCGGGCCACAGAATATCTAATACCGAGTCCCTGCGTATTTGTATTCTTAAACAATTTGAGCCCATAACTCTAACCCTCTGATGCAGCAGACAAACAGATTCATCTTTTCTTTCTACTGTTAAAAGAAAAAAAGAGCAACCAAAGTCAAGAGTTGCCATTAGCCGCTCTCCGTTAATTCGCTGATAACAGTAAATTTTACCCTTCTCGCCTGATTTATCAATAATATACTTTGCTCCTGTAGTGAGTACTGTTATAGTGTTATTATGCTCTTTTACGCTTTCTATTTTCATCTGTTTTAGAATGTCCATTTTCACAATCTCCCTTCAATACTTTTTCCAAAAATCAAATTTACGCTGCTATTGTTATATCCACGGTTAATACCGTTACTATCTTTCTGACAATTTTCGTACCAGGTCACGAAAGTACCTATAGTTATCCAAGGAAACATCGGGTGGAACGGCATGGTCACATTCAACAATGAAGCCGCCGCCGGTATTCAAAAGGTCACGCACCTTAGGAATTACTTCTGCATCAATCGCTTCACGCCCGGAAGAGAGTGCCCTTTTATCAATGCCGCCGAGAAAACCTATTTTTTTATTGTACTTGCGTCTGATTTTTCTAACATCCATTCCTGCAGCTGCTTCCATTGGATGCAGAACGTTTATACCAACTTCAAGCCAGAGAGGTATCAGTTCTTCAATGTTTCCATCCGAATCTATACAAATAATTTTCACTCCTTTCTGATGCAGTATATCGGCTATCTCACGGTAAAATGGCAAACAATACTTGCGATACATTTCCGGGGACAAAAGCGAACCATGTTTGTATGCCATATCCTCCCAGAACATCACCCAATCTAATTCCACTCCGGCAGAAAAGATACGAATTGCAAATGTGGAATAAAAATACGTAAGATGTTCAATCATCTCTTCCACTAACTTTATATTATCATAGAAAAGGCAACAGGCATTTTGAACACCCATCCAATTGCGTATGTAACCGAAGGTACCACCAAGCCATGCGCCAAGCGGAGTAGTACGCCCGGATGAATTACATGCAATCTCGGTTAAATTATCTGGAAAACGGCCATAAGTATCTGGATTAAGTCTCTTTTTCAGTGCGAGCCAACTTTTCCGGTCTGTCACGGGGTATGAAAGAAATTGGGCCATGGCGGGGGGTGGAACATTTTTTAATTCTTTCACTACTTCCCCATCTTCAGTTCTATGTATTATATAATCAGCAGTTTCAGATACAATTTTCGGTTTAAATGGAGGAAGGAGTCTATCCTTAATACGAAGTTTATCCCCCTGACCTATATCGATATGGTCAAATCCAAAATAGTTGAAAAGCCCGCGTTGGTCTAATCCCGTTGGTAACCCTTCTCGTTCCCACCGTTTTTTAGTGGACTCATACGCAAAGTAATCACCATAACTCGGCCGATCGGGATTAGAACAGGTCAATGTTTTTATAAATCGTTCTCTTTCATTCATAAAAGGTTCTATATCTTTTAATCTTTTTTTACAAGTGTTATTTCTAAAAGCATAGGATTCATTGGAACCAATTCTATTTCTCTTGTTTTAAGTATCTGGCCGGCAACCAGGTCTTTTACCTGAATTATATCTCCAATCGTAGATTCTAATTTAACTTTGACCGTTTTACCACGGTTGAGATTTATAAGGTATGTGACTTTTTTCCCATCCACTGTTACCGTCCTTGATTCTATTAGCGAGAATCCTCTTGAAACCCGTATGTCTCTTTTTGCTCCCACTCTGTCCAGTAATACTTCAAGAATATCTGCGTATTCTCCGGGAGTTAAAGAACTTTCAGAAATATATATTTTGCCTTTACCGTATTCTATTTCTTTAATCTGTTTCTCTACGCCTGGAATTTCCATGCTTTCAGATTCTGCCTCAAACAATTCACTTATGTCTCTCCTATATCCATATTCATTGTATCCTAATGAATCTTTAATTACAAATATATCGCCTCCTGAATTGAGATATTTCTTAATACCTTGATATGCTTTCTCTGTTATGTAGTTGGCCTTAGGAAATATCAAAAGATTGTAATCCCTGTCTTCAATTTGGGAAATTTGTTTTTCTGATATAAAACCTATGGATGTATCCAGGAATCTTAATCCGTCATAGGCATTGTCAAGTTCTTTTGGATAATCCTCTGAGCCGGATTGTAATATTGAAGGATTGGAATAAAGTAAGGCTACGTTCCTTTTTGCTTTTGGAAACTCTATAATGTATGGCGCAAGTCTTTGCAGTTCAAGGGATGTCTCTGCTAAAGTTTCCAGTGACTCTGATTGAATTACTATACCCCACTGACCTTCAGTCCAGTGTCCTCCCCAGCACCATAAAACCTGAAATGATACACCGTGTATCACAGAATCCCACATTGCTGAACGAACATAATCTCTCGTTGGCCATTCTACATGGCTTAAGGCATGCCATTCTGAATTTAATGTTGGTTTTTCTGGATATAATGATTTATATAGATCCAACACTTTTGATTCAAGTCTGTTATCAAATGCATAAGCAGTATCTTCTGTTATCTCCGGCGGATAAACCCCCAGGTCATATCCAGCTATTTCTGTTATTTCCAATAAATTTTCTATATTAATACTTGACCTGTTTGACACCTCCTTGAAAACAGTTGGACCGTTTATTTTAAGATGAACAGCGGTTTTCGGGTCTATCTTTTTAATTGATTCCCTTTCCCATTTTATAAAATCAGTAAATCTTTCCTCGTTAAATGTTAACCAATCATACCACATAGCGCGGTTTTCCCAGTATCTGTATTTCTTCAAATCCGCATAATGTGTAATGACCATCTTTTCACAATCAGGTGGAAATTTTATGCTTTTGAAACCGGGATAACCGGTGCTCCAGACTTTATTCAGGTTGTCAATATTTTTA
>JACQRL010000152.1 GCA_016206485.1 Planctomycetota bacterium
AGTTTATACTCATCAACTGTATGGGGCGCAGAGCCATACTTTACAACAACTTCAAGCCCGCAGTCATGTTCCGGATTGAAATGGAGAGATACATGCAACAAGACATGGCAGGTTAATGCAACCGGACCGTTAGGTGGCATTTATCAAATTCACGTAGCATCTAATGCAACTACCTACAATCCATATGTGGTTCCTAATCAGACTTATGTAAACTTTAGAATAAGTCAGCCATTATCTGTTTCGAATATATCTTGTGAAATAAACACTCCAAATAATTGGAATAATTGTGATTCATTGGTTTACGGAGATACTTTAATCAGAACAAGATTCATGTGCAATTCAGATTTTGATATTCTGGGAGGATATGCCAAACTCACAAACTTTGATGATGCAAACAACACTCTAACCAGCGGTGTTGCCAATGCAACTTCAGGCGGATACTACATAGTCAACAATAATCTGAATATCCAGGATTCCGGGAACATGACGTTAGCTTTGACATGTGACGAGTCTACAGGCGGCAAGAACTCTCTCACTAAATACATTAACTGGTTCATACCATTCGGTAATTTAGAGCCAATATATATTTCACCTTATTTGGTAGGCGCAACTGTTCCAGTAGGAAAGGACGTGTTCTCTAACTACACATTTGGAGTGAGATGTGTTGGCGGAGAATGTGGAAATCTTAATTTAACTCATGGTGGCATGAGTGTAATGGTAGGTAATATTCCATTCTATACTATTGATACCAATCCGCAAATTTGTTCAGGCATGAAAGGCAGTCAAACATGCAACAAAACATGGAGAGTCAATGCAACTGGAGTCGAGAATTCAACTTATGATTTCTATGGAATAATAACGCCAGATCAATACACAACAGCACATATATCGCTGGGTAATTTGACGGTTACGCAAACAGGAAACACAACTGTTAAAATCGTTATACCCGTTATGCCTGTTGGTGTGACAGTAGATCCAGTAGACACTGAAAAAGCCACGGTATTGTGGGGAGATTTCAAACTGAAAGATGGTCAGAGTGTTACAGGGGCTGTTGCTATAATTAACATAACTGACGCAAACAATCAACAATTAGTAATTAATGGTAGCATGGTTTACAACTCAACCAGCCAGAGATATGAATTTGCTTATAACTCCGATTCAGTGGGATTGCATAATGCTACTATCAAGGCTATGAAATATGGAATCGGAGAGGTATTCAATTCACTTCTATACAACACCAAGAACATCACATTGACTCTTAATCCGAACGTCAGTTACATATTGCCAAATCATGGACTTAGAATAAATCTCACTGCTAAATTACTTCCAGACGATGCGTTTATTTCTGCCGGATCTGTAGAAGTATATATAAATAATACAAAAGTGAGTGGAGAAGGCGCAGTAACTAATAATACAGGCTTCTATGAAGTTTCAACATCAGCTCCCGCATCGCAAGGATATTACATAATAATCGCCAATGTGACTAAGAATTACATAGACGGTGAAAATACGACACTATTCTATGTTGATTCAACGCCTCCACAACAGTATGCAACACCTGAATGTTACATACAAAACAACAGCTGGATAGATTGCCGTGGATTGAAGTATGATGATACGGTCAGACAGATGAAAGTGTCATGTTCAGATAATAGCGGCATTTCAAAAGGAAGATTCACTCTGGTAAACTTGAATGATACGTCCACAAAGGTATCTGCATCGGATGTAACAAACGTTGCTTCGAATTCAATCACGAACAGTTCAGGAAAGTATTACTTTGGGAACGTCACTCTGGATAATGATGACTTGAACATAACAGATTCTGGATCCTGGCAGCTAACTGCCTTGTGTTATGATCTGGTTGATCTCAACAACACGCAAGTAGTCAGCTGGGAAGTGCCGTTCGGATATAATGAACTGTATCTGAATATGTCAGATATCAGTAGCAATACAGTGTTTGGAGACAGATTCTGGATATCCAACATCTCCTTTGCAATAAGATGCATGAATGGCGAGTGCGGCAATGTCAACATGAGTTTATACTCATCAACTGTATGGGGCGCAGAGCCATACTTTACAACAACTTCAAGCCCGCAGTCATGTTCCGGATTGAAATGGAGAGATACATGCAACAAGACATGGCAGGTTAATGCAACCGGACCG
>JACQRL010000163.1 GCA_016206485.1 Planctomycetota bacterium
AATGGAGGTGGAGGGACTTGCACCCCCACAGTGTTGCCACCAATGGATTTTGAGTCCATCGCGTCTGCTATTCCGCCACACCTCCTATTACCAGTCCAGTAAGTCTTAAAGTCTTATAAGTCTGAGCAGTCGTGTGGTCAAGAACAAGTCTACTTAACAATACTTTCAGCAATCTGTTTCATTTCTTCATCAGTAAACAATCTGTTAGATACCTTCGCCTTTTCAAAAATAGCATTAACGAGTTCTTCCTTTGCATCATATCCATGCTGCGTCAGCCACCAGACGATATTAGACTTTCCACTGAGTGGCCCTACTCTTATCAATTGCTTTCTGCCAACCCAGCTGGAAGGAACACTTGAATAAACCCGATCAGCAAGCCATTGATCATTCTTTTTCATGGCCTTTATAACAGCCGAAGCGTGCACTCCGGTTGCAGTCTCGAAGGCATCCTTCCCAACAACAGGATAATTACTTGGAATAGGTACACCGACACTTTCTGAAACAAGTTTACAATATTCATAAAGATGAGTCAGATCATTATCAATCCATCCCATCAGCCTCAGATTTATCAGCAACTGATCCATAGGAGTATTCCCTACTCTCTCACCAATGCAAATAGCAGTGGCATGCACTCTGTCAGCTCCGGCAACTATTGCAGATATTGAATTCCAAACACCCAAGCCTCTGTCCATATGACCATGATAATCAATCTTGATATGCGATACACCGGCATCCTTAAGCATTTTTTTAATATACGTTACCAGTTGGAACGCGCCCCAGGGGGTTGCATATCCTACTGTATCCGCCAGGCAAATTCTTTTAGCACCGCATTCAATAGCAGTCAGGTACACTCTTTTCAGCGTTTCTGGATCTGCCCTGGTTGTATCCTCTGTAACAAACATAACAGGAAGCCCATTTTTAGTAGCAAAAGTCACGGATTCTCTCGTATGCTTGAGCATCGTCTCGATATCCCATCCCTCGGCATACATTCTGATTGGGCTTGATCCAAGAAAAAGGCAGGACTCTATCATTCGGCCTATTTTCTGTGAGATTTCAAGAATCGGTCTGACATCAACCTCTAATGTTCTGGCAGCGCAGTTCGGGGTGACTTTGAGTTTTGCTGTAACTGTCTCTTTCGCCAGAATAAGTGTGTCCTCACGAACCTTTCCCCCTGCACCCGGAAGACCTACATCTGCGGTATCTATCCCTAATTTGTCTATAAAATGAAGTATTTTAATCCTGGTATCAACAGGCGGAATTTTAACCGATGGCGACTGAAGGCCATCTCTTAATGTTTCGTCATCAAATTCAATCCGTTGCGGAGGTTTATTCTCACCTCCATTAACCTTATTCCACTCATAAATAAGATTATCACGATCCATAAAATGATTTTACAAAGTCTTATAGATCGGGCAACCTAACTTATCAGAGATACTAAACCATCCCCTCTGCAAAATTGTTACTCTTCTGAACTCAGTAAACAATTCAAGTGAAAGAATTTTCTTGCCATATAACCAGTGTAAAACTTACTTAATCTTAGATATTCATTCTTTAAGATCGAAAGGTCAACGCACTCTGTAGAATTATCAGTGAACCATCTTACCCGTTTGTACCCAAATGAAAACAGTGTGCTCAGCAGCTGATCAAAAGTTGTTCCTCCATTTTTTAAAGTTCTTTCTTGAATTTCTATAAGCATAACAGGCTTACATTTTTTTAAGATCTGCCCCCCCCCATATAAAACCTGCAGCTCCATGCCTTCAACATCAATTTTGATGAAATCTATTCTTTCAATCATTTTCTCTTGGCAAAAGTCGTCAAGCGTTCTACAGGCAATTTGCCTGGAATGATATCTTCCTTTAACATTCTTGCTAAAAGCAGAAGAGGTTCCACTACTTGACTTGGAAAAAAAACATAGTATCTACCTTCTTTTCGTCTGATAAAGCAATAGGAAAGGCGCGAATTTTACGATCCAATCTATTAAAACTTATATTTTTCTGTAGCAATTTGTAAATATCCAAATTAGGTTCAAAAGAATAAACCGTGCTACCAGTTGCAGACAGCGAACCTAACAAAAGTGAATATAAGCCGATATTTGCTCCTACATCAAATGTGATAACTTCCCTATCTCGAGGCAAAATATTCTTAACATATTCGATTTCCTGGCACTCAATGACAGTATGAACACCCCGCAATAACAAACTTGTCGAAGACGTGTCAAAACGATTGAGCCATACCTGCAAATTCTCCCAAGTGATTTGTATTTCACCAGCCCCGAAACTCTTAATACAGTTTGACAATCCTATGATCAAATCATCTAATAGTGGGACTCTTCGTAAACCATTAAGCTTATACAATATATCGATTAGCCGTTGTTTAATCATCAAAAATACCGATAACTCTACATTTATTAGTCCCTACGATGGAACCCATCTCAAAATCGGATCTCTTGCTGCCTTTACTTCATTCAATCTGCCAACCGGGGTACTGTGGGGAGCTTCATGTAAAAGTTCCGGATTGGTTTTTGCTTCATTAACAATCTTTTCCATCGCTGCAACAAAACTATCTAATGTCCTAACATCTTCAGTTTCAGTCGGCTCAATCAACATTGCTTCCTCAACTATAAGCGGAAAATAAATAGTCGGAGCATGAAAACCGTAATCCAAAAGGCGTTTAACTATATCAAGAGTGCTTACATGGTACTGAGCCTTTATATTTTTGGCAGAGACAACGAACTCATGCATGCATCTTCTTTTATATGGAACTAGAAACAGCTTCCTAAACTTATAAAGAAGATAATTTGCGTTCAGGACGGCCATTTGAGCAACTCTCTTTAGCCCTTCTTTGCCAATCGATCTTATATAAACATATCCCCTGATTATATTCCCGGTATTTCCATAAAAATAAGAAATACTGCCAACAGACCTTGGATAATTATAATTTCTAACGTATTTATTCTGTTTTAACTCAATATGCGGGACGGGAAGGTATTGGGCAAGCAACTTTTTTACACATATTGCGCCTGCACCAGGTCCGCCGCCGCCATGAGGCGTTGTAAACGTTTTATGGAGATTAAAATGCATCAAATCCACCCCGAAATCTCCTGGTCTGACAATCCCAATAAGTGCATTCATATTTGCGCCATCCATGTAGACAAGGGAGCCCACTTTATGCAGCATTGAAGTGATCTCGACAATATTTTCCTCAAAAATTCCCAGCGTATTGGGATTGGTAATCATCAGGCAAGCAACTTCATCACTGAGCTTATTCTTTAAATCTTCAAGATTAATGCACCCGCGTTCATTAGTCTTGATCTCCCTGACCTTAAAACCACACATAGTGCAAGTCGCCGGATTGGTACCATGGGCAGAATCAGGTATCAAAACGACATTTCGTTTATTCTCCTTTCCATCCTTGTAATAAGCCTTCACAATCAGGAGTCCTGTAAGCTCTGAATGAGCCCCCGCTAATGGTTGAAGACTTGTCTCATCCATCCCTGAAATACCTGATAAATAACCTTGCAGCTCATGGAAAATCTGAAGTGTTCCCTGGCAATCTTCATCTTTCTGAAGCGGATGGAGATTGATGAAATTCGCATCAAGCGCACATTTATCATTAACTTTGGGGTTATATTTCATCGTACATGAGCCGAGCGGGTAAAAATTTCCATCGATCGACATATTCAATCTCGAAAGATTCGTATAATGCCTCACTACCTGCAATTCCGACAAACGTGGAATGCGAGGAATATTTTTCCTCAATAAATTATCAGGGATAAAAGACCTAATATCGATCTTCTTTGATTCAATATAGTTCTTATTGTCTTTATACGTATCAGCATATTCAAAAAGAAGTTTTATTTCAGACATTTGCCAAAAAACTCCACATAAGTATCAATTTCTTGATAGCTGTTCTCTTCTGTAGCACATACTAAAATTCTTTTTTCATCAAGGCAATGCCCTGCAAGATATCCAGAGTTATACATTCTTTCACATATTAAGTGTGCACTCGTAGGAACTTCAACCACAAACTCGTTAAAAAACGGGCTGGAAAAAGGCAGCTTCACTCCAGATATTCTTGAAAGTTTATCCGCTAAAACATGAGATCTTTCAACACATTGTAAGGCAATATCTCTTAATCCATCCGCGCCCAACAATGACATATAGCATGCGGATCTCAGGGCATATAACGACTGATTAGTACATATATTTGATGTCGCTCTTTCACGTCTAATATGCTGCTCACGTGTTTGTAATGTCAGAACAAAAACCCTTTTATCATTTCTATCAACTGTTTGACCGACAATTCTCCCGGGAAGAAATCTCAAAAAATCTGTAGTTGTTGCAATAAATCCGAAAGATGGACCTCCATATTCGAGATAGCAGCCAAGACTTTGCCCATCACCAACACATATCTGCGCGCCGGCATCTCCTGGAGATTGCAATAATGCCAACGAAACAGGATAAGTTGAAACAATGGTCATAATAGATTTTCGATTGGCTGCGGCGACAATAGCTGCGATGTCCTCGATTACTCCATAGAAATTTGGATTCTGTACGACAATTGCCGCAACATCATCAGTAAAAACTGAAACAAGTTTTGCAGGATTTATAGCCCCATTATCGTGCTTTAGCGTGATAAATTCTATTTCCTTTGTCGAATGATATGTTCTAACAGTATGAAGAAAATTAGGATTCAATGCCTCGGGAATAATGATCTTTCTTTTTCCTGTAATCTCCAAGCACATTCCAATAGCTTCCGCAAGCGCTGTCGCTCCATCATAATGAGAGGCATTAGTTACAGGAAGTCCGGTCAGCTCGGAAACAATAGTCTGATATTCAAAAATCAGCTGTAATGTCCCCTGACTAACTTCCGGTTGATATGGCGTATATGAAGTAAGAAATTCACCTCTTGAAACTAATGCATCAATTACAGCAGGAACATAATGCTTGTATTTTCCGGCTCCTAAAAAACAGCATCCGGTTCGTGCAATTTTATTTTTCGAAGAGATTTCTGACAATAACTCAATAATTTCCTGTTCAGTAAGAGCAGCCGGAACACCTGGATCTTTATAGCGTATGTCTTTTGGTATTACATCAAAGAGATCATCAAGAGATTTGAGGTTAATATCTTTAAGAATTCTTTGAATGTCTTCCTCTGTATGAGGGGTAAAGTCCATCTGCGTTACATGAAGAAATCTTCATCTTCTTCCGCACCTTCTTTTTCACCATGCGGTTCAAGAGACTGAATATAGTCTCTGTACGCATCAGCATCCATAAGATAGTCTACCTCAGAGACATCATTAAAGGCAACTTTAATCAGCCAACCATCCTCATATGGGTCTTCTTTTAACAATTCTATGTTATTCTTGAGATCATCATTGATTTCTACAACTACGCCTGATACAAGGGAATAAAGTTCAGCAACCGTCTTAACAGATTCCAGCTCACCGAATGCATTTCCCTGCTCTACTTTATCGCCCACCTTTGGCAGTTCCAAATGCACTAAATCCCCGAGTTTCTCCACTGCATAATCTGTTATTCCTATAGTTGCGGTCAATTCCTGGACCTCCTTATTCTTTTTTTTGGATTTTACCGTAGTGACTTTAGTCCACTCATGTGTTTCACTGTACCTATAATTTTTTGGTAGCTTCTGTTTTTCTTCCATTAATTTTAACTCATATAAAAATAAATACAGGCTGTGTCAAACAATTTACATCTAACAATAAAACTTTTCTTCCATAAAATAAAACTATCATAGCTATACATATTTTCGGGAGGAACTATGAAGGTTGTTTTAGATCGCCAGCCATTTGTTGAGGTCCTTTCTAATCTGAGTCTCTTGGCACCATCAAGACCTACTACTCCGATCTTAGGTGCAGTAAAACTCAGTACCGACTCAAAGGGTAAAACTCCATATTTCAACCTGTACACAACAGATTTCGAGATTTCTGTCTCAGTAAAATGCCAAATTAAAAAAATTATGGATGAGGGCACATTAATCCTCCCTATAGGCAAATTATTGCCAATTCTTAGAGAGCTTCAATCTGATGATGTAACTCTTGAATCTGACCTGGCAGTCGGGCTGATTTCAGTAGAACAAGAAAGCTATAAAATAGTTGGTTTGAGTGAAGCTGAATATCCGGATCAATCAGCTCCATCAGAACAAACAACCAACGTCGTTCTCCCAAAAGAACAATTAACGGAAGCTATAAAAAAGGTTCTTATTTCAGTTTCAAACGAACCAATAAGATATTGCCTTAGCGGCATTCGTATAAATATTACTGATGACAAGGTTAATTTTATATCAACAGATGGAAGAAGAATAAGCCTTCTCGAAACTAATCCGGAAAAGAAATCACAAACCAACCTTGGCACGACTGTACCACCAAAAGCACTCCAACTCTTAAGAAAATTCATTCAGGAATCTGAAGTAGCAAATATAGCTATCTCTGAAAACTATTCTAAGTTCACTTCAAAAACTTTTGAAATTTTTGCAAGATCTATTGAAGGAAGTTACCCTGATGTAAAAGCAGCAATCCCTGAATTACATAAGATAAAAGCAGAACTTAATAGAAGTGATTTCCTTTCTTGCCTCAATAGAATATCTCTAGTCACTAATAGAGAAACAAGGGCTGTAACTTTAACTTTAGAAAACAATAAACTCACACTTGAAGGCCAGGAAGCTGGCGCTTCAGAAGGTAAAGCAGTTATGAAATGCAATACCCTGAACGGTTCAGGTCTGAAAATAAGATTTAAGATCGATTATCTGCTTGATTTCTTGAATAACTCGGATTCAGAAAAGATTATTGTGCAATTTAACTCAAACACAGAGATTGCCACATTCAATGAGCCTGACAATAAAAACTACACATACCTCCTTATGCCTATAGTACTGAGAGATGAAGCAGAATAACGAGAATAAAGGTCCTCAACATATAAAAGATCACTTAAAGGCATTTATAAGAAAAACCGCAAAACCTCCAGGTTTAATCAATCAAATTAAATCCAACTGGGTTGAAATTATGGGGAAATATACTTCATTCACGACACCAATTCAGTACAAAAGCAATGTGTTATTTGTAAGGACATCATCCGCACCTGTTTTCCACGAATTAACATCATTTGAGACCACAAATATCGAAAATAGAATCTTTAATACCACCAATAAAAAGATTTCAGTAAAGTTTATACTTCACGATTAAAGGTGATTTCTTACGTCTACTATTGTAGAATCGACAGATATGAAGATAATCCTGTCTTTGTTGTATTTAATATCAGTTCTTTCACAAGAAAGTGAAATTATTCATCTTAAAAATGGGAAAACCTCCAAGGTCAAAATTCTTGAAGTTAATGACTATGGAATAAAAGTCGCAGAAGAAGAAGGTTACAGATACATTACATATGACGCTTTAGAACCTGCATTTGCATACAAAATTAAGAGAAAAAGCCTCTCTGACCTGGATAACCCAATTACAAGGGTCACACTTGCTGAGTTTTGTGCAAAGATTGGATTGTGGAGAGAAGCGATAAATGAATACGAAACTGCCAAACAACTTGATCCAAATATGGCTGAAGATCTCGATAAAAAAATCGAAGGATTAAAAGTAAACACAGCAAAAGAAAAATTTGAACATGGAAGACAAACGGCTCAAATCGGGAAAAGAGATAACAATCTTTCTCAAATTGAAAAAGCAATTAAGGTTTTCAATGAAATAATTCAGGATTTTCCAGACACAATATTCAAACAAGAGGCTGAAAACGAATTATCAAAACTTGAAGACTTTCTCAAAGACATGAAATTTCAAAAAGAGAAAAAACTAGAAGAAGAAAAACAAAAATCAGAATCAAAGGAAGAAGAAA
>JACQRL010000165.1 GCA_016206485.1 Planctomycetota bacterium
AGGTTATATGGTCATACTTCAAGGTGAATCCGTTTTTTTCAAGTTCATTCAAATCTATATAATCATTTGCGAATAATAAAGTAAGATAAAACAACATATTGAAGGATTGTAATAATGTCGCTGAATAAAATCAACCTACTAAGTAATGACATATTAATCAAAGAAATCCAAAAGTTCGGGCGCAAAAGCGTTAAACACCCTTTTGTCATCTATTCACTGAAAAATAACCTCGATACTTTCAGGCTATGCATACGTATTTCAAAAAAAGTAGGAAAGGCAAACAAAAGAAATAAGCTGAAAAGATATATCAAGGAAACTTTTCGCAAAATGGATCCAAAAAACACAGATTTTGTCGTCATTAGCAGCAAGAGGATTGAAGTTGTAGACTTCTCTTCAATTACTAGTATCCTGAATGAATGTCTTCGACAAAACTAGTATATAGAAGTCAGAAGTCAGGATTCAGAAGTCAGAACTCAGAAATCGGAATACAGGAATCAGGAGTCAGGAGTCAGGACTTAATATACAAAACTAAGAACAAGTCGTTTGCCACAATGATTGTAGTTCTTGCGTGCAGAATCTATCAAAGTACAGCGGGCTTATTCTTTACAAGCGGATGCAAGTTCATTCCAAGCTGTTCTGAATATACAATACTTTCCCTGAAGAAATTTGGCGCTTACAAAGGGCTCCTAATGGGGATTACAAGGATTATTAAATGCAATCCTTTCACGGCAGGCAAAATTGACTTTCCCTATTAAACTATTATGAGAAAAGTACTTAAGGCCATTTTCTTTGATCTCGATGATACACTCTTTTCAACAAGAGAATTTGCAAAGCTCGCAAGGACAAATGCCCTTTCTAACATGAGAAAGCATGGCCTGAAGCCTGATCACAACGAACTATACTCGCAATTACTTGAGGTCATTAATGAATTTTCAGTCAATTATGACAAACATTTCGACAAGTTATTGCTCAGACTCCCAAAAAACAGTTATAGCGGGGTTAACCCTGCAATCCTAATAGCGGCAGCCATAGTAAGCTACCACGACACCAAATTCAAACACCTCATTCCATACAAAGATGCGCTGGACTTTTTAAAAAGAATCAAAAGAACAAAATTAATAAAGGGGATAATAACCGCCGGACTGGCGATCAAACAGGCAGAAAAATTGCTGCGTCTTGATCTGTACAATTATTTCGATAAACATGCGATTTTCATAACAGATCAAATAGGAATAAGCAAGCCAAATCCAAAACTTTTCACTCACGTTTGCAGCTCGCTAAAATTAAAACCTCACGAATGCATGTATATAGGAAATAGCGTAAAAAACGACATAATTCCCTCTAAAACAGCAGGATTTTACACTGTCCTGCTCAATAGAGACAAAACTGAATCAGATATCATACCGCACTTTACCATAAGCAGATTTTCAGAACTTACGAAAATAATTAGAGAAAACTTTGCAATATGAGAATAAGAAGACAGGAGTCAGCAGACAGGATTCAGGAATCAAAGAATATGGAGTATGGGGCACAGATGGAGCATATAGCTGTAATAGATTTTGGGTCGCAATACACGCAGCTTATTATCAGAAGAATCAGAGAGCTTGGTATATTCAGCAAAATATATCTTCCTGACACATTCAAAATAATGCCCGAAATGAAAGGGATCATTTTATCCGGCGGGCCAAGAAGTGTATTCGAAAGAAATGCCCCCAAGATAAACTTAGAACAACTGGATGAGAATATCCCGACACTCGGAATCTGCTACGGGATGCAGCTGCTCGCTCATCTGCGAAAAGAGAAGGTTTTAAAGACCGGCAAAAGCGAATATGGAAGAGCCACCATAAATGTTGCAAAAAAAAGCAAACTTTTTGACGGATTGCCGAAGCGATTCAAAGTATGGATGAGCCATTCCGACTCTGTGTTCATCTCAGAACATAATGGACTGGCAAAAACATCCCGGTCTGACTCAGATATACTCTCCTCGTTTGAACACAAAACTAAACCGATTTATGCCATACAATTCCATCCTGAAGTCCACCATACCGATTTTGGACAAAAAATACTCGGGAACTTTCTTTTCAATATCTGTAAAATGAAGAAAAACTGGAACGACAGCAATTTTATACATCGTACAATACAGGAAATTAAAAATCAGGTAGGAAATGATATGTGCATATGCGCCACGTCAGGAGGGGTCGACTCTACCACTGCGGCAGTTCTTGCCCACAAGGCGCTCGGCATGAAATTAAAATGCGTTTTTGTGGATAACGGATTTTTAAGGAAAAACGAATTCACAACCATTAAAAGCATGCTCAGGGAACTCGGCCTGAATTTGTATGCAATAGACGCATCGAAAATATTCCTCAGAAAACTCAAAAAAGTCGTTGACCCTGAAAAAAAAAGGAAAATTATCGGAGCCGCATTTATAGATGTATTTGACGATTTCGTAAAAGACCGGTTCACCGGATGTAAGTATCTGATACAGGGGACACTTTATCCTGACGTAATTGAAAGCCAGTCTCCATTCGGGTCGGTTTCGGCAACAATTAAAACACATCATAATGTAGGGGGGTTGCCGGAGAAACTGGGATTTGAGATAATAGAACCGTTCAGATTTCTTTTCAAGGATGAGGTAAGAAAGATCTCAAAGAAACTCGGTTTATCTCCAGATTTTATCAATAGACAGCCGTTTCCGGGTCCGGGACTGGCAGTGAGAATAATCGGAGAAATAACCATGGACCGAATCAGAATCCTTCAGGAAGCGGACGCAATAACAACAAAAATCATTGAATCATCAAAAGTTTCAGAATCTTTATGGCAGTACTTCGCAGTACTTCTCCCAATCAGGTCTGTGGGTGTAGAAGGAGATGAAAGAAAATATAAATATGTGCTTGCGATACGAGCAGTAACGAGCCTCGACGCAATGACAGCTGACTGGGCAAGACTTCCGCATCCTGTCCTACAGGAGCTTTCTGAACAAATTACAAACAATGTACCGGAAATAGGCAGAGTTGTGTATGACATCACAACAAAACCGCCTTCAACAATTGAATGGGAATAAATTTAGCAGACAGCAGTCAGTATACAATATACAGGACAAAAAAAAGGACACTGACAAGCATTGCAAAATTGGATTCAATTTTGCACAATTAAATCGTGGTGGAAAATAAGGAACTGCCCTCACTCGGACATCTGGCAGTACAAATAGGATTTATTTCCAAAAAACAGCTTGAAGATTGCCTGATAAGGCAGAAATCAGAAAAAGTACATAGACCGATCGGCCAGGTACTGCTGGAAGATAACCTTATATTACCTGAGCAACTGCTTCAGCTCCTAAAACTGCAGGAAGTAGAAATCGACAAGATCTCCCATCTGAAAAAACTTCAGCGCGAAGCTAAAATCTTTTCACAGCTGATAGCGAAATGGAATTATCTTCCTGAAAACATCATCCAAGATAAATTAGAATCATACCTCGCGCTCATGGATACAGATCAGACCTTTTTCGACTTCCTCATAGAAGAAAAGTGCCTTACAAATGATCAGATCAAAGAGATATTATCAAAACACAAAAAAGTCACTATGTACTGCCGAAGCTGCAAAAAACTTTTCAACGTGCTTTCAGTAACTGATTCAAAATACATTCAGTGCCCAATCTGCCGAGGTCTTTTATCACCCGATAAGCCGTCAAAGATACTCGAAAAAGATGCGGAGCTGTTTCCATCAGCAACCTTCAAAAACCTTCGCGATTCGTTCAACAAATGCAAGATTCAAATCAAATGCGTTATTTGTTTTACAGAGTTTGAAGCAATCCCTGACAAATCCAACAAAGTTACCTGCCAGTATTGCGGGACTGAGACACAGGTCAACTAAATCGTAGAACGTAGAGCGCGGATCGTAGAACAAAAACGTTCGTCTTGAAACGTAGAGCATCGAACTTTGAGCTGCAAACTTCGAAATGTGTTAAATGTTTATTACATTGCCAGTAATATTATCTTACACCATTCTCAATTCCCAGATATTCCTGAGATTAGAGCCATTTTGACAGAGAATATAGAGTGAGCTCTTTGTCATTGCGTTCCTGCAACAATCTCACCTCAAAAGGTAAACTTATTTTACATTCCCTCAGGACTCATCTTTCTCCGTGTGAATTTTGAGTTAAACCTGCTTTTTGCAGATGTTGAATAAAATAGAAAATTTATTTACTCTTTTGTCATAAAACTTTACACAGCAATTCAGACGGGAAAACAGCCTGTAATCAATATTTGAACAGGTAATAGCCAAACATCTGCGGCGGCTAATGGCATGGATCTTGCTCAAGTTGTAATGTTATGAACAAACCTGGAAATAAGAAGGTTGCCGCCAGGTTGATACCTTTATCAATTATTCTTGTAATACTTGCAATCATCTTCAGCAGTAAAAGCGTAAGTGGAACTAATAGTCAAGAAGCTGCTGATCAGACTGTAAACGAAAACCCTGTCAAAGCACAGGCATTTTTTGCAGTACAAACAGAATCAAATCGCAAAGTTTCAAAATCTGCAGTTAATAATATAAATTCAGAGAATCTCAAATCATCTGACGCAAAAACAAGAGAACAAGAAGTTTTGAAGATTGGGGATTTCGGAGATGAAGCATATCTTGAAACATTGGAACAAATGAAAGCAAATGAATCGAACCAGAATACACTCTATGCAATAAACCTTGTACTTATGAGGCTTAATAACTTAAAAAACGGAGCAACCCCATACTCTGTCGATGCAAAGGCACTCTCCACAGACGGTAAAACAATAAAAACACAGATCGACCTGACCTCCATCCAGAAAGAAGGAACTCTGCAAATAACAATTGGAAATCCGGATATGTCAAAAGATGAGAACAACTACATAGTCACAACAACAAATAACGAATCGCGCAAAAGCTATGTCGGATATGTGAAGATTAACGGCGAAGGCAAATACACAGTAGATTACGGAGTCATCTTAAAAAGTAACGGCAAGCCATACACAAAATATTTTAAAAAAACATTCACCGTCAAACTTATAAACGGAAAATACCATGTCAGCTAGAATAATATCAGCTTTAATTTTTGTTGCACTGTTTGGAAATACAGCATTTGCAGCCACCGCCACCAGCGGACAGGTTCAATTCACCGGTACCACAAGCGGTACAGTTCCTGTAAGATTGGCCGGCTTTGAAATACTTGATACAAACGGTAACGTTATTGGTTCAGGCACAACTGACAGCTCAGGCGCTTTTTCAGCAACCCTATCAAGCAGCGTTTCTTCCATACAGATCAAAATAACCGCCTCATACAGCGGAGTTCTGTCCGTGGTAAACAGCAGCGGCACAATATTTACAATGACATCATCAGCTACTTCTCCTGATAACGTAAACTACACATTCACAAGCGACTCTACGACTGCAAAAGCATTTGAGATCTTTGAAAATCTTCATACTTGCTACAGCTGGTATACATCGAATTCTACAGAGCTCACAACATCAGATACGCTAAACAGCACGACAGTTTACTATTATCCGGACACATCGGTTACAGCATACTACAGCGGCGGAACAATCCATCTCGGACTTGGTTACGCAGAAGATGTGACAGTTCTTCGCCATGAGTTTGGACATGCAATCATGGCTTCTATAGGCATAATTCCGATGGGAGGAACTCACCATCTTGATGGTATATATGATTCTAGACTTGCATGGAGCGAAGGATTCGCAAATTACTGCGTTGCGGCAATATCAAACTCGCCTATAACTATCTACGGATACAGTCTTAACCTGAATAAGACTGACTATCCTCTTTCAATTGGTAGTGAAATGAGAATCGCGGCAGCGTTATGGAAACTTCATAATATATCAAGTGCCGCAAAAATTCTTAGCGCGCTCGACCTCATGGAATATCCGAACTACAGAGATGCCCTGGATTTCTATGCGAAATGGCAAGAACTCGGTTTGACATCCGGGATCGTATCAAAATTTGAAGAAGAGGGAATATATCTGAATGCGAAAGGCATCTACACCGCAAACTTTGACAAAGATTATGTTAAAGGGTCAAAAAGCTACTACTGGGAAAGTGGATGGTCAAAACATGGATCAGATCCTACACCTTGGGGAACGAACTGGAGAGGTGACAGCTCATCAAATCTGGCAAATGGATATCATTCCGCACCGGCAAGCCTTAACTACAATAATGATACAAATTACTCTTACGGCAGCTCTAATTACGGCTGGGCGCAGTCACCCGCGATTAATCTCGCTTCTATAAATAATCCTGCCTTGGTATTCAAATGCAACTACGAGACAGATTCAGAAGGTGCAGGACAAAGAAAGATTCAGATAATAAACGTTGAAACAAGAAACACCATCGCCAGCTATAATATCGCGACTTCAGGCGGTTCATCTGAAGCAAGAGAATGCCAGAAGATGGGATTTTGGCATTCACATGTGATCAGTCTCAATCCAACCTGGGGAAATGTTCTGATAAGATTCTACTTCACAACCGCAGGCAGCACAGATATGAATCATAAGGGATGGTTTGTCGATGATGTTTCAATACAATCAAGCAACAGTTCAATACCGGCATTTTCTCCGACAAATCTTGAACAATTTAAGTCAACCGGTCAATCCTTAGCGACAAACGAAATTAATCCGGATGATAAAGTAAAATTTAAAGCAACGGTCGGGAACAGCTATTATTCAGGCGCAACAGTGAAACTGCAAGTTGAAGTCAAACCGGCAAACATTCCATTTGACGGTACAGTAACTTCAGAGACTGATTTCAAGGCCGCCGGCGAAACAGCTGAAATCAATGTCACATTAACTGACACCGGAGATTCTAAATGGAGAATAAGAGGGGTCGACAGCTTAGGATTTGCTTCCGACTGGGTCAGCTATGGAAATAACAACGATGAAAGCGATACAGATTTCATCCAGAAAGAAAGCAGCGCCTCAAAAGCAGCATCAAATGCTGGTAGTGGAGATGGAGGCGGCGGTGGCGGCGGCGGCGGATGCGGAGGCTCAATAAACGTTAATGCAAACTCGAGCATGCCTTTAGCACTTCTAATCACAATACTGATTGCCTGTATGATCAGGATGTATTCTTCTAGAACTGCTTCTTTATAACTTTATAACAGGCAAAACAAACATATCCACCGATCGGGATCAATAATACAAAAATTCCAAACATAATCCCCATGCCACTTTTTAATGCATCAGTTAAAAATCCAAAAAGCGGCGGAGAAAAAGTATCCCCCAAAATATGCATGCAGAAAAGTCCGAGCGCAAATGCCATCGCCTTCTGCGCCTCAGGAACAACAGATGCCAGCTGGGCATTAACACATGGCTGAAATGTAAAAAATGCCGTGAACCCCAGAAAGATGTTTATAGTCACAATAAGCGGATCAAGACTCATTAAACTCAGCAGTAGGAATGGAAACCCGATGAATAATGAAAATGAACATACTAAGACATAGCCTCCCTTATGACGTCTGTTAATAAAATCACCCAGATATCCTCCTAATACACTCCCGATTATACCTGCAACAAGCGCTATTATTCCGAATCTGGTTCTTACATCATTCAACCCCCTCTCCATCTGGAAAAACGTAACACCAAAATGTAATAACGGAACAAAAACAAAACTTAATATAGCCTGTGACAATGCCAACAGTACAAATGCGCGATTTTTAAACAGACTAAAATAGGCAGACAAACCTCCGCTACCTTCAAGCGCCTCTTTGCGTTCACTTTTGTGCTCATCTCTAAACAGAAGTAAAATAACACCTACAAATATACCGGGAACACCCGCAAGATAAAATATGTGCCTCCAATCCCAGCCATTCGCCAGTATAAGATCACCGACCAGATATGCTGCAGTTGTACCTAAAGGCAGCGCAGAATAAAAAATTGCAAGTATCTTCCCCCTATTTTTGTCAGAAAACCTGTCAGATAAAATTGCCGGTCCTATCGCAAGACACCCTGCCTCGCCAACTCCAATAATAACCCTTGCAATCAGTAAAAGATGATAGTCGTTAATAAGCGCGCATGAAATCGTTGCAAAACTCCATGTCACAACACAAATCCCAAATATTAAATATCTGTTATATTTGTCGGCAAGATACCCTATCAAAGGAGAAAACACCAGGTATCCGACAGTGAATGCGCTCCACAAAAAACCCGCCTCAGCCGAACTGAGAGACAGATCTTTTTGAATATTAGGAAGGAAAACGCTTACTAAAATCCTGTCAAAATAATTGAAAAAATTTGCCAGAAAAGCAAACAGAACAACAACAACACCTGCCTTAGGGTTCATGGAGTTTTTAGGATTCGTAGAGTTGATAGTGAATACAATTCAGTCATCACTAGATAGACAACACGATCTTTCCGATAACTTCGCGCTGCTCGATCATTTCATGAGCCTTCACAGCCTCATCAATTCGAAGCACGCTGTCAACATGAGGAATTAACTTCCCGCCAAGCACAAGTGTCATAGCATCACTAAATTCTTTATTCGATCCCATGGTTGAACCGTATATTCGTACCTGCCTGTAGAAAATATGCCTCAGATCTTCTTCAGGATTGTATCCTGAAGTCGCTCCACATGTCACAACACATCCTCCTCTTTTCAGCGAGTATATTCCTTTGAGCCATGTTTCTTTGCCTATATAGTCTACAACTATGTCAACACCTCTTTTGGATGTGATGTCCCTGACCTTTCTTACAGTATCTTCTTTGCTGTGATTGAAAACATAGTCAGCTCCCATCTTTTTGAGGAACTCACATTTTTGATCACTCGACGAGGTAGCTATTACAGTCGCGCCGACCAATTTTGCTATCTGCAGGCAGGCAATACCAACACCTGCTGCAGCGGAAAATATAAGGATACAATCTGACGGCTTTACTTTCGTCTTTGTTACCATCATCCTCCATGCGGTTAAATAAACCAATGGCGCCGCCGCTGCTTTGATAAAATCCAAACTATCCGGAATTTTCAGTACATTCTGATGTGGAACAGCTATATATTCGCAATATGTTCCATCCTGATGCTCTCCATATATCGAATAAGATAAACAAAGACTCCCGTTACCCTCTGAACAAAACTCACACTGTCCGCAACAAAGACTCGGATTTATCAACACCCTGTCTCCTGTCTTGAAACCCTGCACACCCTTTCCTGTTTCAGCTACGATTCCAGCAGCATCAGATCCCGGAATATGCGGAAGATTCGTTTTCATCCCCGGGATCCCCTTCCTTATCCATATATCAAGATGATTTACTGAACATGCCTTAACATTAATTAAAACCTCATTATCGCCCGGCTGAGGCCTTGGAACATCATCCAGCTTCAAAACTGAAGGAGCGCCATGTTCATGAAATCTTACCGCCTTCATCCGTGCTATTTTAAACCTGATACCTTTATGTTCAACCAAAGTTGATAGTTTAGCCTTCAGTTTGAAGTTTTCTGTTATACGCCCTACGATCCAAGATCTACGCTCCACGAATTATACTTGTTCATCATCTTCTCTATTCCATTATCCTTCCAAAACAACAGAGCTTCCACGACCACTGGCAGAACCTCTCCTAATATCTTCTCCTCAGATCTGGTGAAATTTTGCAAAACATATTCTTCAAGTCTGTCAAGCTGCTGCCCACCTACTCCAATTCTAAACCGCGCGAATTTATCGTGACCCAAGTGCTCTATTATTGATTCAAGGCCATGGTGCCCGCCAGCACTCCCAGATTTTCTGATCCGAATCCTGCCAAGCGGGAGATTAACATCATCAGAAATCACCAGTAAATCTTCCTCCAGATCCAGTTTGTCTCCATATTTGGTTACAATCGAAGTAGCTGCTTTGCCGCTGTGATTCATAAAAGTCAAAGGTTTCATCAGAATAAGATCCTCAATTTCACACTGATAATAAAGCCGTTTTTTTGACACAAATCCGCCTTTCAGCTTTTTTTTTAACAAATCAACGGCCATAAAACCAACGTTATGCCTTGTTTTAATGTATTCCGAATCAGGATTACCCAAACCAACTATTATTTTCATTGCGACAACAAAATATTTTCAATCTCCTCACGAACAATTACAGAATCATTATTCAGTAACAAGTATCTTAAAAATTCCTCGACTTCAACATCGGATTCCGGATATCGTTTCACCAGCTGCCCGATTGCCCACACTGAGTGAACACGTATTATTTCATTTTCACTTCTACAGCAAGTTTTAAGGACTTCAATCGAGCTCTTAGTTCCAACATTGCCAAGCGCTACAACAATATTTCGGATAAAACACTCCCATCCCGCCCTCATAATAGGTGTACCACTGAATAATTGTAAAAATTGATCGCTTTGAATTATGGCAAGTTCTTCCAGATTCAGTTTATAGTTGATCTTCTTAAAAAAGAATTTTGTTTCAGAAGCTTCCTTGGCAAATTTATTCCAAGGGCAAACTTCCTGACAAATATCGCATCCAAAAACCATTCCGCCCATCGCAGATCTCAGATGGCGCGGGATAATTCCCTTAAATTCAATAGTAAGATATGAGATGCATCTTTTGCTATCCAAAGTATATGGAGCTATGAGGGCGTTTGTCGGACACAGGTCAATGCATCTTGTACACGTACCGCAAAAAGTCTTGCTCTGTTCCAATGATGGGTCCAACTTTACATTGACAGCAATCGACGCTATAAAAAAATAGCTGCCCATCGTTTTATTTATGAGCATCGTGTTTTTGCCTATCCAGCCGAGTCCCGCAAGCTTTGCCAGCTCACGATCCGGAACAGGCTGGACATCAACAAGCAATTTGGATTTAATCCCTAGTTTATTCAATTGATTGTTAAGTTCTCCAAATTCCTTCTTAAAAGCTTTATGGTAATCTCTCCAGACTGCATATTTTGATATGGAAGCATCATTATTACACTCCTTCAAATTGTAATTCTTTATGACAACGATTATCGACTCTGCCCATGGAACAAATTGTAAAATATCTTCTCTCAGTGAGCTCGTAGTTTCCATATATCCCATACTTTCGTGCAATCCTGATTTGACCCATCTTTCTATTCTGCCCGCCATTTGCAGATCTTTTGGGTCTATGACCCCAACAAGATCAAATTTACCTGATATCGCTGATAAAATTGACTTCGAATACGGGTGTATAAGAGTCAGCGAGTTATTATCAATATCCGTACTAAAAAAACTCATTTTTCGGTATTTTTTACAATCTTATTAAATTTCAATGAAACGCACACAACCGCAATTGCAATGCCTAATACTGATCCTGCGAGGAAATAAAAATTCGCGAGATCAAAGTGAACAATCACTCCTAATAAAGAAATTAAAAGCGCATATTTTACGATAATAACAATTATTAATCTCAACTTCGGCAGCTGTTTATTAAACCATTTAAGAACTATGCACCAGCCGACAAAAATAAGGGCTATAATTCCGGCTCCCAATAAAAACGACAAGAGATCTTTCATCTAAGCAAGCAAACCATTTTCAATCTTCAATATGCGTGTAGAATATGGCAGAGCTCTCTCATCATGTGTGACAACAATCACTGTAAGTTTTTCCTTTTCGTTAAATGTTTTGATCAATGACCACACATCAGCAGCATTTTTTGCGTCTAGATTTCCTGTAGGTTCGTCACAGAAAAGTATTTTTGGCCTTGTTGAAAGCGCTCTTACAATGCAAGCCCTCTGCATTTCGCCTCCCGATAGCTTCCTGACATCCTGAGTAATTCTGTGAGATAATCCTAGCTGTTCCACCAGATCTAATATGTAGTTTTTATCACTTTTGGAGACAACTCCATTAACAATCTTAGGCAGTATCACATTTTCATACAGATTAAACTCAGGTAGCAAATAGTACATTTGAAATACAAATCCAAAATTCATGTTCCTCAGTTTTGATCTCTCTATATCAGACAATCGCGAAACATTTTTGTTGTCATAGTAAACCTCACCACTGGTGGCTGTATCGAGAAGACTTAAAAGATTTAATAAGGTAGATTTGCCTGCGCCGGATTTGCCGTAGATAGTGACAAACTCTCCTGGATCAATTGAAAGCGTTACACCTTTCAAAACGTGAAGAATTTCCTCCCCTGCAATAAAATCTTTTATAAGATTCTTCCCTTCTAGTATTAATCCCATAGTTTCAAATTTTCAACTGTTATCAATTTATTAATTTTACTCCTTTCGTATCGCCTCAACTGGCTCCATAGACGCCGCCAACAGCGCCGGGTATATGCATGAAATAAGACTGACAATCAATGCTGAAGTAACAGTTATCAGGATCGAATTGTAATCGACCATTGCAGGGATTCTATCCAGATAGTAAACATCTCTCGGGAAAATATTAAGCCCTGGCCAGCTCAGCGAAGGCAGATTGTTTAATACAAAATATGTAATTGTTCCTGCGACTACAAACATAAAATAAGTAATCCAAAGACTGGTTTTTGCGATCTGCTGCTGTGTCAGAACTTTAAACGAAAAATAGATCAAACCGCTGAAAACTATGAATCTGAACATGAAATCTTTTAATAAATACTCTGCGAAATTGTCATTAGGTTCAAGCATATTCAGACACAGACCTGCAATACCTACAATATAGAGTATTCTAAACACGGAATTCCCAAGATCGGTGTATTTGAGAAGCAGAAAAAGTAGGAATCCAGCTGTTACGCAAATTTCAAGCAATGTCTGATTCAATTTCAATCCAAAACAGATTAACGTTAGGGAAAGGAACGCTGCACCAAATATCACCTGAAAAATCCAGCCAATCCTGTTTGAAGTAAATTTCAAAACGGCGAACAGCACAGCAATCGCAGGCAAAAAATTGAGGAGATAATTCGAAAATATGAAGCTCTGATCCTTTTGCGCCCGTAGAAACTCAACAAAAGATTTACTTCCTGTCTCCATCAGATCCGCAATCTCATTGAGGCTATACGACACCCGCAAACCGAAAATCACTCCGCTTAACGCTCCGATAAGCCCCGCAAAAATACCACAGTAGAGAAAAATCTTCGCTATCTGTTTCTTAGTGACGCCGAATGACCTGAGAATTCCTATATCCCTGACCTTCGACTTGACAAGGAGGGTAAAAATCGCAACGATGTTGAATCCGGCAACAATAATTATGAAAAAAATTATCACTGACTGGATGTTACGCTCCATGCTTACTGCCTGCAGTAGATTGGATTTGAGCTCCTCCCACGATGAAACACTGTAGTAGCCGCATCTTCCGTAAGCATGTCTTTCCGAACTGCAGGTCTTTGATCTCTTATGCAAAATATTCAAGATATCTTGTCTGGCTTTTTCTCTATTATCAGCATAATCACTTATTTCAATTGCTATATAATTCACAACAGGAATCTGGCAGTTACATTCAGGGCATGTGCAAACTGACTTATCAACAGTGCAATTGCTTTCCTTGGAACAGGAACATGCAAGATTTAGAAATTTTTGCGCGGACTTAAGAGGCATTAATATATAACTCGAATCATATTCATACATGCCTGACATAAAAGTCCCGATAACTGTAAAATCTCCGTTGAAAATTCTAGGAACAACATCTTCTCTTACGGTAGTCAAACCTACTCGCTGACCATCAAAAACAGGAACCTCACTCCCAACAACCATAACCTCATTTCCAACAACAACTGGAGGATCATCCTTGCTATATTTCCAGTCAAAATCAAAAATCTTCTTGCTTCCTGCCTTGAAATAAGTCTCAATGAGAGATGTTGTTTTCTCAAACTCCGGTTCAATACCTAAAACAACCACATTCCTTCTTTTGTAGCCGGGTCTTCCAAGCCACGCAACGTTTTCAACCCTGGGAGCAGCACCCAGAACATTTGGAAGGGTTTTGATCTCCTTCACCAAACTATCATAATCTTTGATATATATACCGTTTCCATGGATCTGGAATGATGAATTAAGCCCTTTTATTCTGTGTCTTATATCCCTTGAAAACCCGTTCATAACTGAAATAACAATTATTAGAACCATTATTCCGATCGATATCCCGGCAATCGAAAAATAAATGATTTTATGCGATCTGATATACTTCAGTGCCACATACAAACTAATCATAGATAAATAAATAGTCTAACAAGTCTGAATGGTCTAACTAGTCTTATTAGTCTAAGCCAAATCAGTCTCAATTAGTCAACAGGTCTTATGAGTCTATATAGTCTGGAAAGCAAAATCCGTTAGACTCTATAGACTTGTGAGACTACGTAGACTCGTTAGACTACTATTTATGAATAGGTTTCGTGAGTGGTTAGGTTTAGAAAGAAATATCACTGTGATGCTCGTATCGATACTAATCTTAGGAATGGGTGAGGAACTTTGGAGAAGATTCATTCCAAAATATCTGAGCGTTCTGGGGGCAGGCACGCTTATTATTTCACTCTATGGAACCCTTAACGACTTTCTAGACGCAGTGTATCAGTACCCGGGCGGATGGATCGCAGATAAACTAGGCAGACGAGCAGCTCTGGTCATATTTGCTGTTTTAACTATCATAGGTTGCGCACTCTACATATCAGGCGATAACTGGATCTGGATTTTTGTCGGGACATTATTCACGGTAGCCTGGGGAAGTCTCACACTTCCTGCAATCTTTGCCATCATCGGAGACAACCTCGCGCAAAATAAAAGGGCCATAGGATTCGGAGTTCAATCGATACTGAAAAGAATTCCCATAGTCATAGCTCCTGCTATCGGAGGATTTATAATAATCGAGCTGGGGCTTCTCGAAGGTCTGAAGATTGGATTTCTAATGACAATGGTTTTAGGAATCTTCGCAATCTTTATCGTACTGAAATATTTCAAAGAAACACACACGCGAGAAACAGACACTCTATCTATAAAAAACGTGTGGAACAAGATGAACACTCAGCTGAAAAGACTTTTGATATCGGACTGTCTGGCAAGGATCGCGGAAGGAATCCCTAAAGTATTCATAATTCTTTATGTTGTGGATGTGCTGAAATCCAGCGAGTTTGAATTCGGTTGGCTCACCGGAATCCAAATGCTCACTGCGATCATTGTTTATATACCTATTGCAAAAATCGCGGACAGAATGAACCGAAAACCATTTGTAGTTATGACTTTTATATTTTTTGCTTTATTTCCACTCACCTTAGCGCTATCTCAAAACCTAATCTGGCTTATTTTTGCATTTATTGTTGCCGGACTGCGCGAGATCGGAGAACCCGCCCGGAAAGCGCTGATTGTTGACCTCGCAGGAGAAACCACCCGGGCAAGAACCGTAGGACTTTATTATCTAATCCGCGGACTTATCGTATTTCCAGCCTCACTGATTGGAGGCTATCTCTGGAGTGTTAATACAACCCTTCCCTTCTACACCGCATTCGCCGTCGGTACGGCAGGAGTTCTGGTTTATTCTTTTTATACCAAGACGGACTAAACGATCCATCCTGACTCCTGATTCCTGACTTCTGTATCCTGTCTTCTATCTTTGATAACAATTAATTGCCCCTCTTCGCACCTCGTGTATAGTGAATCATCATGAAATGGGTAACAAGAGAAAAAGTCAAAGTGGACCGGGTCGCCTGTCCTTGGCTAATAAAAAAATTCATTGATCCAACCGCGGAATTTCTTTTTGTTCCGGCAGACAAAGTCGCAGAAACCGCCGATAAAACCGGAGCTATCCCCTATGATGTTCCGAACGTTGAACTGGGACACAAGGAAGGAAAATGCAGTTTCGAGGCATTCATAACAAAATACAAACTTGAAGATTCGGCACTGCTGCTTTTATCCAAAATAGTACATGGAGCTGATGTTCAGCAAGATCTCTATAAGATGCCGGAAGCAGCCGGGCTCAAAGCAATCGCGCAAGGCTTCAGTTATTTAGGCATGAGCGATCACGATATACTTAAACATGAGTTTATCGTTTACGACGCGCTCTATGCATACTGCAAACAAAAATCACTAAAAACCTAAACATAAATTAATTAGATTTTCCAGCGTTATTTCTTATATCCATGTAGATGCCGCAACCCGTTCTGATAAGGTCTGCTGTCATTCATGATCTTAATGCCATTACCGAGATCTACAATGATGCAATTCTGACTACAACTGCGACATTTGATACTGAACCAAAAACTGTTTCAGAACAAACAGAGTGGTTTGAAAATCATGGTGTAAAATATCCTATACTTGTGGCGGAGCTGGATCAAAAGATTGTAGGATGGGCATCGCTCAGTAAATGGTCAGACAGATGCGCCTATGCAGAAACTGCTGAACTTTCTTTGTACGTGAAATCGGAACACAGAAACAAAGGTATCGGGAAAAAACTTATGGAGGATCTGATGGTAACCGGTAAGCAGGCCGGACTCCACACTGTACTTGCAAGAATTGTCTCAGAGAATCAAATAAGCATCGAATTACATAAAAAATTTGGGTTTGAAACCGTCGGGACGATGAAAGAAGTCGGGCAAAAGTTCGGCAGATTGCTTGATGTTACTTTGATGCAAAAAATGCTTAAAAGCTAGCCTATTATCCAGCTTAACAAACAGCGTTTTTCCTACTATTAGCCGACAATTTATGATCACAAGCCAACTCATTCTGAATGCCTATCACCAGAAAACTTTGTAGGTTATCGATTCTATATTGCTTACTGTACCATAAACCGTTTAGACTATAATAGAAAACCGCGCAGACTATAAGACCAAGCAAACCTGTAATACTGTTTTGTACAAGTAATAGAATTCGTTATACAGAAAAACATAAATCAAGACTGTATACCAAGATATCAGTTCAGCAACAAGGCAAGTACTTGAAATCTATCCATTAGCTGGATAGAATTCATCCATGATTGAAAGGCACATTACACCACTCCTTACAGACTCCCTGCACCATTTCCCAGCCGTTTTATTGACAGGAGCCCGTCAGGTTGGCAAGTCAACCCTTGTCCAGATGCTTTCTGGAAGTGGCTGGAGCGCCTCATATTTGACACTGGATGATAGGACCACCCTCGACTCCGCATTAACAGATCCGGACAGCCTTATTGCCGGTCATAAGGGATCGGTTATTATTGATGAAATCCAGCGCGCACCCGACCTGATGAGGGCTATCAAGCTCGCTATTGACAGGGACAGACGTCCGGGCAGATTTCTGCTGACAGGATCCGCAAATGTAATCACTTTGAAAAACATTTCTGAGACGCTTGCCGGGCGCTGTGCTATCCACAAACTATTCCCCTTCTCACTCGCAGAGTATCAGAAAAAAAGGCCATCTCAAATAATCAGAACTCTGTTTGAATCTTCAACCGCAGAGGAGGCAGCAGCTAGTCTCGAAAAACTTTGCTCATCCACTTCGAAAGAGAAACTATTGGATCTGATCGTGTCGGGATTTTATCCTGAACCCTGCCTGACTGAAACCCCCTTTGTACGGCTTAAGTGGTTCGAATCATACAGAAAAACATACATTGAACGTGATGTAAGGGAGATCCAGGCGGTGGAAAGACTGACTGATTTTGGACGCATGTTGACACTAGCAGCGTCAAGAAGCGGGCAAATTATTAATTACTCAGACCTTGCGCGCGATACAGGGCTACCCTATGCAACCCTGCGCCGATACATTAACGTACTAGAACAGACATATCAGATAATGTTTCTGCCTCCATATTTTATTAATGTATCCAAGCGTCTTATAAAAACCCCGAAGCTATACTTTACCGATACCGGTATGACATGTTACCTTACAAATATTCATTCTGCCACTCAACTCAATGACAACTACCGTTTTGGCGCAGTTGTTGAGACATGGGTCGCTTCCGAATTAACAAAGATGATCTCATTAGAATTAGAACCCATGGAACTATATGTATGGCATGTTCATGGCAGTTATGAGATAGATTTTCTTGTCAAAAAGGGCAGCAATTTTCTCGCATTTGAATGCAAATCATCTGAGAATATTGGAAAAGGCGTTCTGAAAACAGTAGAAGCGTTGGAAAAGGATATAGGAAAACATTTAAAGCTTTGTGTTATCCTCTACGGAGGAAGCGCCATAAAGCTAATATCTGAAAATACCATTGCAGTACCAATACCTATATTCTTTGGAGGCACTTAGGAATATGTTCCCGGAATTAGTCTTTGAGATATTTACGCGAAGCCACCGGGACGATGAAAGAGGTCGGGCAAAAGTTCGGCAGATTGCTTGATGTTACTTTGATGCAAAAAATCTACAAATAGCTCTCAAATAAGGTATAAATTCTCTTTTTTAGGAGGAACCCCATGGGAAGATTTGTTACTTTGATTTATGGATTGATCTGCTACGCGATCTTTTTTCTATCATTTTTATACGCAATAGCATTTATTGGCAATATAACGCTCAATGGAATCGTTCCAAAGACGATCGATTCCGGAACTGAAGGAGATCTGACAAAATCGCTGTTTGTAAATGCCCTGTTGTTAGGGCTCTTTGCAATTCAGCACAGCGTGATGGCTCGACAAGGTTTTAAAAAATGGTGGACACAAATTATCCCAAAACCCGCTGAGAGAAGCACTTATGTTTTACTTTCAAGTCTTCTGCTGTGCATCCTCTACTGGCAATGGGAACCGCTTCTACAACCAATTTGGACGCTCGACAATGAAACCGGAAAGTTGATAATCCAGACGCTGTTCTGGTTTGGATGGGGAATAGTGCTGATTTCAACATTTATGATAAATCATTTCGAATTATTTGGCCTGCAACAGGTTTTTTATCATGCAAAAGGAAAAGAATTTCAATACCCAAGTTTCAGAACACCTGCACTTTACAAGTTTATCAGACATCCTATTATGTTAGGATTTATTATAGCATTCTGGGCCGCACCAAAAATGACGCTAGGACACCTGATATTTTCTGTAGCGACAACAGGATATATTTTCATTGGAATTATGCTCGAAGAACGTGATCTTGTCTCATTCCACGGAGAAAAGTACAAAAAATACAAAAAAGAAGTATCAATGATACTGCCTATACCAAAATCAAAGCTTTAAAATCCTCTTGTTAATACTCAAAACCATCTAAAGAAATCTATCAGAAAACTGCTTTGTTTACACATGAAAGTCATTTCTTTAGTTTTATTAGCTGCAACTTGCTCTCTTATTTTTCAAAGTGGCCAATCTGCATATACCTGTAAGACTATGCAGACCCGTTTGACTTATTCCCGCA
>JACQRL010000169.1 GCA_016206485.1 Planctomycetota bacterium
AGAATAATTGATCAGAGTAACAGGATATTCTCTCTCGATGATTTCAATAGGAGTATTGCTCGTATTAGTCATATGCATGTGTATAGCAGACTCACCTGATTTATGTGGAGTTGCTCCCATTCCTCCAGCAATAGTTTCATAATAGACAAATCTTTTATTGTTGACAGGATTAAAACCGCCAAAACATACGTTATTCATTGAGCCACCGCTGGCAGCAGGAACCAAATCCGGAAGGCATTTAGAAAAAGCTCCATAAAGAACGTCTACAATTCGCTGACTCGTTTCAACATTTCCCGCACTGCATGCAGCAGGAAACCTGGCGTTTACGATCGTTCCTTCAGGCGCTACCACATTAATAGGATTCAATAAACCTGAATTCGCCGGTACTTCACCAAAAATAAATGTTCTTATAACGTACAAACATGCAGAATATGTAACAGGAAGCACACAATTTATATTACCTTTCACCTGTGGCGAAGATCTAGAAAAATCTATTGTCATTTTCTTCCCAGTTATAATCAAGCAACATTCAATTTTAATATTCTCACTTTCTATACCATCATCATCCATAAAGTCTTTAAAAGTGTAACGGCCAGCAGGGATCTTTTTGATCAAATTTGTAACTTTCAAGGCAGAATATCTGATGAGCTTGTCTGAATAGCCGACTATTCTTGTTCCATATCTCTGCAGTAATTCTCTTATACGAACTGCCCCATGATTTAATGCTGCTATCATGGAATCAAGATCAGCCTTAACAAGATCCGGATCCCTGAAGTTTGCAAGTAACAAATCCAAAACGTCTATCTGTAAATAACCGCTTTTATATAACTTCAAAGGGGGAATTATAACACCTTCCTCAGTTAAATCTAAAGCAATTGGAATTGACCCTGAGCTGCTTCCGCCAATATCTGCAAAATGCGCCCTCACTGCAAGGTAGAACAACACTTTTTTGTTGTAATAAACAGGCATCGCAACAGTAACATCCGGTAAATGCGTTCCTCCGATATATGGATCATTTAAAATCACCAAATCACCTTCATTAAGAGAACCCAGCCTCTTTAATGCTCCAATAACCGCAAAGGACATTGACCCTATGTGAACAGGTATATTTTCCGACTGAGCAATCAATCTGCCTTTTAAATCAAACATAGCACAAGAAGCATCCTTCCTTTCTTTGATATTTACCGAATAGCTGCTTCTTATTAGTATCGAACTCATTTCTTCGCACACACTCTTTATAAGCCCCTCAAAAATATCAAATTCAAACGGATCTATCTTCATATTTTTGTAACAATTAAATTCCCATATTTATCTACAACAAGCTTAAATGACTCCTTAACAAAAGTTGTTGCTCCATCTTCATACAACACAAGTGGGCCATAAAACACGCTTTTCTTCCTCACTAAAGACCTGGAAACAAACATGCATTTTTTCTCAGTTCTTCCATTATGAATAAACTGATAATTTTTGTAAGGTTTTTCTTTCTGACCAACTCTAACAGGAAACTTAACAGGATTTTTCCTTATCTCTCTTACTATAACATTAACAATAAGCACTTCATCTTCTTTTTGAAAACCGTATATCCTCTTATGCATAGAATCATATAATTTTCGTGTTTGCCCCAAACTGCTTTTATATGGAACCATTAACTCATATGACTGTCCTTTATACTTCATTTCACAAAAAATCTTTATATTTGCTTTCTTTGAAATTCTAATGGAACTAATGTGTTTTTGAAACTGCTTCTGAAATGAATTGTTACAAGAGAGCATGACCGTTCTTACATGTTCCAACACTTTATCAGATAAAAGTGCTCCCAGCGCGCAAAAATTGCCGGGATATAATGGAATAATCACTCCTTTCAAACCCATAAATTCAATAAGATCACAACAGTGCAATGGCCCTGCTCCTCCAAAACACAAAAGGTAAAAATCTCTGGGATCTAATCCTTTTTCTATACTTACACGTCTGACTGCCATTGACATATTGAAACTTGCTATTTTTATAGCATTTTCACTTATTACTTGTTCAGATTGACGTAATCTCGCAGTCAAATCTCGAAAAGCGCCATAGGACAGGTCAGCTTTTATTTGCTTAAAGAAAACAAACTCCGGACGTAATATTCCCTTTATGATATAAGCATCAGTAATTGTGGGCAGTTTACCTCCGTTATTGTAGCACGCTGGACCTGGAAAAGCTCCCTGACTTTTCGGGCCAACCCTTAAAATGCCTGCCTCATCCAAATAAATTACAGAACCTCCTCCTTGTCCAACACTAAGTATTTCTATTTGCGGTATCTGTATCGGCAGACCATCAAATAATGCATTCTTTGTCAGACTGAATTCATGGTTATGTATGACTGAGACATCAGTTGAAGTTCCACCCATGTCAAAGGTAATTAGATCTGCGAATTTGTTGGTTTCAGAAAACTTCTTTGCCGCAATCACACCTGCTGCCGGTCCAGATAAAATGGTCTCAACCGGTCTGGAAATCACATCTTTTATTTCAAGATTGCCTCCTGTTGATGACATTATACTTACGACAGAATTTGCTAGGTTTTCGCGCAATTTATTTAAATAACTGACAATTTTTGGACCTACGTATGCATTAATAACCGTTGTAGAAAATCTTTCATATTCTCTTATTTGCGGAGAAACTTCGTGTGAAACACATACATACCAACCTTGATCTTTAAAATACTTCTTAACAATATCCTCATGCTTGCCATTCATATAAGAATTTACAAATATGATGGCAATCGACTCAATATCACCTTTTGCCATAAAAATATTCCTAATTGATCTGATTTTATTTATATCTGGCCGTTCTATCAGTTTTCCACCGGGATCAACACGTTCTCTAACACCAAATCTCAGGTTCGATGGGACGAGCGGCTTAATCTTTCTAACATTGATTTCATAAAGTTTGTTACGGACCTGTCTACCTATCTCTATAATATCTTCAAATCCAGCTGTTGTTATAACAGCTGTATTGGACCCTTTTCTTTCAAGCAATGTATTGGTTGCCAACGTTGTACCGTGGTTTATTTCAGCAGAACGAACACCGCATATTTTTAATCCCTCTTTAATTGTTCCTATAATATCTTCCGGGGCAGTCTGTAATTTCAGAATTCGTACCCTGTTTTTATCCAGAACTACAAAATCGGTAAATGTTCCCCCGACATCAATCCCAACAAGCAACCTAATCATTTGGAAAAGTATAAATTAATTAACAAGATTGATAACCTTCATTTCACTTTACAATAC
>JACQRL010000170.1 GCA_016206485.1 Planctomycetota bacterium
ACCATACACAAAGTTATAGGAAACATAAACAAAATTGCCTGTTCAGGTGTAACAAAATACAATCTCCTTTCAAAAATCAATTACTTTGCCGGGGCAAAGAGAGACATAATAATTTTTATAAGTGATCTTCTTGGCAACCAATCTATAGCATCATCACTGTTAAAATTAAAGACAAAAAATACTGTCCCCTATGTAATCCAGATACTTTCTAAAGAAGATCTTACTCCTTCCTTAACCGGGCCATTTACATTAACCGACATAGAAACAGGAGAAAGACTGAACTTGAACATAACTAAAAAAACTATCGCAAGTTATACAGAGAAAATGGGGACATTCCTTAATGACATAAAAACTGAATTTACCAGAAACTTGATTAAATATGCGCTGATCTTGAATCGTGACTCACACATAGAAATACTAAAAAAGATGCTCATGACTAACTTTCTCGATTGGTATAAGAAATAAATGTTTTATGCACCGCTATATCTGGCTCTGCTGATTGCATTAGTTCCGGTCATATTTTTACACCTGATCAACCCTCAAAGAAAGCAATCCAAGATATCGGACAAAACCATGTGGAGTATCCCTGAAAGCACGTTAGTAAAAAAAAGGCCGAAATTTACCAGCTTCCTCTCACTTATTCTTTCGATACTTGGCATAATTTTATTATCCGTATCGCTTTCGGAACCTCATATTACTGGGATAACACCTTCTAAAAGAAAGGTTTTACTTATAGTAAACGATACAGTTGAAACAAAAGCTATGGGCTATTCAAAAATGCAATTAATATCAGAACTTGACGAAAATCTTGATAACTTGTTCACCTACAGAGATTCCGTTGATTTACTTACCAAATCCGGACAGGTTTATTCAAACAAAACGACTAAGCAAATAAGAAACATAATATCGAAACTGGATTTTTCCCAAATCTATTGCGCTAAGCCGGCAACAAAAATAAATAGTCATTATGATCTTACGATTAAATATCCAAAAAATCCTGACAACTATAACAATATCGGAATATGTGAAGCAATCGAAAGTGAAGGTAAGCTCTCTATAAAGATCAGAAACTGGGACAATAGAGATATCACCGTACCAGTGAAAATAAATGACCAACTACTACGTAATGTGGCAGTTAAAAGTGGTGCACAAGAACAGGTTACAATCCCCTTAACTCTCCCACTTACAAAATTAGCGCTGGAAGTCATCGATAATTTGGAATTGGATAATCAATTGTTCTGGTTGAGCAGAGAAAAATTTCAATTTCCTGTAATTGTTATTTCGAACATCAAGGATGAAATTTTGAATGTTATATTAAAATTAGCTCTGAAGCAACATGAGGTCTTTCAAATTCTTCCTGATTCACTTGAAAATATTTACGAACAGTACAAAGAAAATGCATTATACATACTTAATCGCGTAGATATCGAAAACTTCAATTATACAGGTAAATTCATAGTAATTGATACTGTAATAAAACCATTCATCGATTACTTTAAAATACACTCGAGTGATGTAACGACTTCAATTTTGTTCGATGAGACCCAGCCTAAAACAATTTTTAAGATTAAAAGGCCTCTTTTATTCGCTCCGCCGATTGGCTCTACTATATACAGTTCATGCGATAAATACTCCCCTGCTTTTTCTTTCACAACAGGAAATTCATTTTATGCAGTCGTTGGATTTTCATCAGAAGACGTAACTGCGATTGAACCGGCATTCGCTCTTTTAATGAAACACATTCTGGCTGAAGCCGCTGAATTCAGACTTTTTGAGAGAAATTATCTAAACTACGAAACCATCACCAATAAATACCCCTCCCAATCAACCCCTGTTAAGATAATCTGTCCGTCAAAAGAAATAGTTATCAACCGACTTCCAGCTACCATTTTTCCAGATGAAACTGGAATTTTTAATATAGAAGCCGGTTCAATCAGAGAAACATTTACTGTTAACTATGTAAACATTTTCCCTTGGGATAAATTAAAAATCGACACTGCGCATTACAAGGAGCAATTTCTACTCAAAAATATCTCGATCGAACAAATTTTATTCATAATTGCAGTCATCCTAACAACCATCGAAATATTTCTGTTAATTAGAAATTGAGTCAATAAAACATCCTTTTCACGATAAAGAAAAGCTTAAAAGATATTTCTTAAGATAAACAAGCTTGTTATTGTATAACCAGCAAACGAGAGATCACTTAGGAGCCGGTGCAATCTTTTTATTTGCAACAGTTTTTCGTGGACCCTTTCTCGTTCTTGCATTAGATCTGGTTCGCTGCCCTCTCACAGGCAATCCTACTCTATGCCTTGTTCCCCTATAACAACTAACTCTTATAAGTCTTTGAATGTTATCCTGAATCTGCCGCTTCAACCTTCCTTCTATACTATAGGAATCGAGCAGCGAGTTAATCTTGCTGATTTCCTCTTCATTCAGTTCTTTAAAACGTTTAACAGGAGAAAGGCTTAGCTTTTGGCATACTTCAGAAGCCATTGTCGTACCAATACCATAAATATAGGTAAGACCTATTTTAAGCATCTTATTATCGGGAATATCAACACCAGCAATTCTTGCCATATTTACACCTGTTTTTGTTTATGCGAATGATCTTTGCATATTACAAAAAGTCTTCCTTTACGCCTAATAATCTTGCACTCGCCACACATTTTCTTTATTGATGTCCTATGTTTCAAGAGTCCTCCCTTCTGATAATTCTGCCTCTTGTAAGATCATAGGGAGAAAGTTCAACTGTAACATAGTCACCGGGCAAAATTCTTACAAAATTCATTCTCATTTTTCCTGAAACATGAGCTATAACTTCATGTTTGCCGTCGAATTCTAATTTAAACATTGCATTTGGCAAAGCTTTTATCACTTTTGCTTTGACCTGTATAGGGTCGTTACTCATAAGGAGTAATATATCATCAGTTTGATCAAAACGAACAAATAACACAATAATCCATAAGAAGGCCTAATATAATGAAAATAATGCTAGGCGCATAAACGGATTTCGCATTACGAGTTGAGGGCTTAGCTCCCTTTCCTGATCAACTCTTCAGTTTACTCAGAGTCGCCCCTAGCTCGTCGAATGGTGATTACGGATTCAGGATCACGAATTACTCAAAAAATAAGATAGTCTCGAAGAACAGAGTGGAATTCAATATCTGTAAATTCGTAATATTACTTACTTATTAAGACTAAAAAAAATATCAGAAGATCCGTACTTATCCAAAATCACATCAATTATTTCATCTGTAATTTGCTCGGACGTTTTTTCTTCAGCAACAATCTTATGATCACAGCTAGATTCATAATACGGAATTCTATTCATCATCTCTGTTTCAACCATTTTATATATATTTTTTGTATCAACAAACCGCTTATCTGATACCGAATTTTGTATTCTTGTTAATGCTGTGTTAGAACTAATTTTAAGATAAAAAATAGCCCCGTTTTTTGACAGTCGTTGTATATTTCTGTAAAGCAATATTACGCCACCTCCTGTCGAAACAATTGCGCCATTTTTATTGTGGATCATCCTGATAGCATCACCTTCTAAAATCCGGAAATATTCTTCCCCGCATTTCTCGAATATTTCCCTAACAGTTAATCCTGACTGTTTTTCTATAAATTCATCAACATCAATATATTCCTTTTCCAACTTAAAAGATAATATCTTTCCGATTGTGCTTTTTCCCGAGCATTTGTACCCAGTTAAAATTAGATTCATAATATTTTTGAAATCGCTCTAACTCTACTATAAGATATTCCCTTCTTTCTTGCAACATCAACTGTGAGTCTTGTTAAAAGCTTATATATTGATTTATATCGTCTGGGAATATATTTAAGATGTCCCAAGACAGTTTTCACATCTCCTCTTTCTACCGGGCCGGTTAAGGCATTAAAAACTCCGCATTTATCTATATTAAAAAGTGTTTGCTTAGAAAGCGAAAGGAGAATTTTGACAGCGTTTAATTCATTAATCCCACTCCCTTGCATAAGTTTCACTCCAATCGATTCCAAAGTCACAACGAAATTAGAAGCAAAAACGCAAGCTGAATGATAAACAAGCTTTTCACGCGGTTTAATACGTATGGGAATTGTTTTTAAATCTTTTATAACTGCCATGATTCTACTAGTTGCCTTCTCATCACCTTCATACACCGCATATGACCCAGATAAGGTTTTTACTGCTAAACTCGGATCGGCAAAACTATAAACAAAATGGATCGATCCAACAACTATCTTCTTCGCACATTTTATAATGCTAGAACTCTGTGAACCTGAACAGTGGATTAAAAGCTGCCCGTTACGTATAGCTTTTGCATCAGTTAATCTTTTACATACTCTTATTATTTCACTGTCAGGTACAGTGATTATGATTAGATCACTCTGCTGCATATCTGAACTAATACTAGGAAGAGCTTTTCCACTACCAATGAACCTGCAGGCAGACTTTGATGAAGAGTAATTTTTATTGATAATATAATTTATACAATACCGTTTCCTTGCGAGTAAGTATCCTATAGTCTTGCCGACTTTTCCTGCTCCTATAATCGAAATGTTAGTTTTTTTTATTGGCATAGAAAAGCACCCGGAAATGCCGAGTCAGGTAGTAAACAAAAAAACCCTTTTTAAAAAAAGGTGGGCACCTGTCCCATGTTTCTGTAGTCCCAAAGCCGAGACTAACTCGCACCGCAGGCAGTACATACTCATAGGAACTCCGGCTCCCTTTGACACTAAGTAGGTTTTGTTCACAATTCTTTCTCGAACATCCCAGGCGCTATTTATTACTTTATTAAAATTATAATGGAATATTCCCATGTTTTCTAGGGGGATTTGAATCCCTCTTATCCTTTAAAAAGTCTAACGCTTTGATGAGCCTCAATCTTGTCTCTGATGGCTTAATGATATCATCAACATAGCCTTTTTCAGCGGCTATATATGGATTAGAAAATTTTTCTCTATAGTCCTGGACAAGCTTTTTGACCATCTTTGAATTTTTATCCCTGACCAAATTTTTGAAAATAATATTAACCGCTCCTTCGGGCCCCATCACAGCTATTTCAGCAGTAGGCCACGCTAGATTTACATCTCCCCTTATATGTTTACTCGACATAACATCATATGCACCGCCATAAGCCTTTCTGGTTATTATTGTTATTTTTGGTATAGTTGCCTCGCAATACGCATAAAGAAGCTTTGCGCCATGTTTAATTATTCCTCCATGCTCTTGATTAACTCCAGGTAAAAAACCAGGGACATCAACAAAAGTTATGACAGGGATATTAAACGCATCGCAAAATCTCACAAATCTAGCCGCTTTTACTGAGCTGTCTATATCAAGACATCCTGCCAAGTATTTCGGTTGCTGAGCAACAATGCCGCAAGATCTGCCATTTAATCTTCCAAAACATGTTAGAATATTTTTGGCGTAATCCTGATGAACTTCAAGCAGTGAGTCTTTATCGAAGACTGTTTGCAAAACTATATACATGTCATAAGGTTTGGACGGATCACCGGGAATAAAACTATCTAAAAACTTATCAGCCCTCTCGGGAATATCAGTTGTTGGTATAAAGGGAGGTTCCTGCGTGTTGTTTTGCGGAATATATTCAATCAATTTTCTTACAAGCTCAAATGCTTCTTGCTCGGAAGAAACTCTGAATGATGCTACACCTGATTTTTCTGCATGTACTCTTGAGCCTCCAAGTCCTTCAAAATCTATCTGCTCGTGAGTAACCTCTTTCAAAACAGCCGGACCTGTGACAAACATATAACTTATCCCATCAACAAGTATTGTAAAATCGGTTATTGCCGGAGAATATACTGCACCGCCTGCACAAGGACCTAAAATAATCGAAATTTGCGGGATAACACCGGAACAAAGTGTATTCCTTAAAAATATCTCTGCGTATCCTCCTAAACTTTCGACACCTTCCTGAATTCTGGCACCGCCGGAATCATTAAGCCCTATGACCGGAACACCACTTTTAAGTGCACAATCCATGATTTTACAAATTTTTTGCGCATGCATATATCCAAGCGATCCTCCAAATACAGTGAAATCTTGACTAAATACAGCAATATTTCTCCCGTTGACCTTCCCAAAACCAGTTACAACACCATCTCCTAATACCTTCCTCTTCTGTAAACCAAAATTAGAACTGTTATGAACAACAAATTTATCAATTTCATCAAAAGAATTCCTATCGAGTAAGCAATCGACTCTTTCACGAGCAGTTAGTTTTCCAAGATCGTGTTGCTTCTGGATTTTTTCTTTCCCGCCGCCCTCAAGCGCTTTTTTATGCAATAGCTCAAAATTGTATTTCATATTATTA
>JACQRL010000171.1 GCA_016206485.1 Planctomycetota bacterium
GTATAAAGGAGACGTTTAACAAATATTTCCACGGAAACACAGAATTCCCGCAGAAACACGGAAAAAGACAAAAAATATTCACTTAAAAGTAAAGTTTCGTTAAGTATCTGATATCAAATCTTCGGTAAATCTAGAGTTGATTTGCCGCAAAACGACGGAATAAACTATTTCAGAACTTTGAGAGCTTCCTGTCTTGTCTGGGTGATTGTAAATATATTGTTCAAGCCAAGTAATGAAAGTACCTGTTTAACGTTTTTTGAGGGTTTAAGAAGAACAATTGCGCCATCATGCTCAGTCGCTATGCCGTGAGCGCCAATAAAGACGCTTGCCCCTGCGCTGGAGATATACTCAAGTTCTGACAGATCGAAGACTATCTTGTATACCTTAGTGTCAAAAAGCTCTTTTATTGTCTGCTCAAGCTGGGTATATGTATAAGCGTCCAAAAAACCTTTTATCGTAAGTTGTTGAGCATCTGGTGATATCGGCTGCTTAGAAATCTGCAACTTTTTCATTAGTCTTTTAAATTAAACTAACCCCTCTATGAACGTCAAACAAATAATCAAACAGCTATTCATATTATTTTATGTATTTAATCAATGTTAATTCGTTCTTTTTATCATTCGTATATCTGTAATATATTCCATCCATACACTTTCTTATAATTATAAGCCCCAATCCCCTCTGCTTTCTTTCTTTAATCCTCTGAAGAGGGGTAGTTAAAGGGACCTGTTTCGGATCAAATTTCGTGGTGTTATCCTGGATTTTAACAGTGATTCTATCCTTACTTATATCAATCGACATCGTGATACGCCCTGTGGATTTTAACTTAAAACCATGTTCAATAATGTTCGAGACAGCCTCATCTATTGAAAGCACAACCGGTATAATTATGTCCTCACCAAGCTTCAGCTTTTTAAACATCTTGGTAAGCTGATCTCTCATCTTTTGGAGCTCTTCCAGCCTGCTTTTGATTGAGATTGCTTTCTTTAAGTCATGCATAACTACTATTTATTTCTCCTCAAACTGACAAGGGTAATGTCATCGTGCTGCTCTGAATCCCCCTGAAACTGGCAAAGTTTCTCAAAAATAGTGTTAACAACCTCTTTAGGTTCATGTTCTGCAAGCTGAAAGAATAAACTTTTTAATCTGTCTTCTCCAAAAAAATTATAGCTGGAATCTGTGCATTCAATAACGCCATCTGTATATGCGAGCACGCTATCATTATTTTCGAGAGTTATGGTAGCCTCCTTCAACGAATCCCTAAATAGTTTACCAGAATATATGCCGAGCGCCAGACCTGCGGGGTTGATGTTGTACATTTTTTTCTCTCCTGATTTATAGTAATAAATGGGATTGTGCCCTGCGCTGCTTAACATGAGAGTTTTATCTTTTAAATTCAGTATCATATAAAATGTCGTAACGAACATTCCCTTTTTCATATCCTTGGCAAGTATTTCATTGACCCTGATCAGAGTTTCTCTTGAAGAAAGATTTTTTGCATAAATTGCCTCAGTCCTGAGCAATATTCTATACATGCTCATTATGATGGATGCCGGGACTCCCTTTCCGGATACATCAGCAACAACTATTCCAAGATGATCATCATCAATAGAAAAGTAATCATAGTAATCACCGCCAACCTCTTTCGACGGTTTGTACAGCGCATCTAACTTTACATCCTCCGATTCAAACCGCTCTTTTGGAAGAAGATTTGCCTGTATCTGCCTGGCGATCGAAAGTTCATGCTCCATAGCAGTTTGCTGTATTTCGCGTTCATGCGCAACCTTCAACAATCCCGTCATTTCATTGAATTTATTTGCCAACAGACCAATCTCATCATTTGTGGAAACATCAGATTTATGATCAAGATTCCCCTTGCTGACCACAGCAATATCTTCGATAAGTGTTTTAACAGGTTTAGTTATATAAAAAGAAAACACTGCTGATGCGACAATCCCTATAACAAGCGCTATAATTGTCGGAATCAGCATGCTGACCCACAGATCATTTTTTGCCTTTTGAATGTCCATCATTGAAAGCGCCAGCCAGAACCTGAGCTCCTTACCGCCGCTAAGTTTTTTAATGAAGTCGAATGTGCGCGAAAA
>JACQRL010000164.1 GCA_016206485.1 Planctomycetota bacterium
ATGTTACAGTAATAGATAACCTGTCCACAGGGAGAACAGAAAATATCGCCCATTTGAAGACCGATAAAAAATTTTCATTTGTCCATGATACCATATTCAATTATCATAAGATAAAACACCTGATATCTAAGTGTGATATAGTATATCATCTGGCAGCAGCAGTAGGTGTAAAATACATTATAGAAAACCCGCTCAAATCCATCCAGATAAATGTCCAGGGTACAGAGATTGTATTAGAATTAGCCAGCCTGTATAAGAAGAAATGCTTCTTTGCATCCACATCAGAAGTCTATGGGAAGAATGACAAACCATTGTTAAAAGAAGATGATGACAGCATTATAGGTCCAACACGCATCTATAGATGGAGTTATGCCTGCACAAAGGCCCTTGATGAATTCATGGCATTGTCGTATCATAAGGAGAACGGATTACAGGTTGTCATAGGAAGGTTCTTCAATACATGCGGACCCAGGCAGACAGGTAAGTATGGCATGGTAATCCCGAGATTCGTCCAGCAGGCAATTTCAGGTGAACCCATGACAATCTATGGCGATGGCAGGCAGGTGAGGTCGTTTACGTATATAGATGATACCATAGATGGCATGACTGGTTTGATGGTCAATGAGGAGGCAAACGGCGGGATATTCAATGTAGGGAGCCACGAGTCTATAACTATCCTGGAACTTGCAGAAAAGATAAAAGCATTAGCCAATAGTCCATCAGAGATAACGTATATACCTTATGATAAGGTATATATAAAGGGTTTTGAAGACATGAGATACAGGGTGCCTGACATCAGCAAGATATCTGCTCTTACAGGATACCATCCAAAGGTCAGATTAGACGAGATGCTGAGACGCATCATTGGGTACCACTATTCTAAGAAGTAAGGATTAATCCTTATAGTATAATTCTAAGGGAATAACATGAATAACCAACCTAAAAGAGACAATATAAAGAAAATCCTTACGGTTTATCTAAAAGAAATCCACAAGATTTTCACGGATGGCAATTTCAGAGAAGAGAGTTTTTATCCGAGTCTAAAAAACCTTTTTGAACAGTGTGCGCAATTTATTGGAAATCCTGCAGGTGTTTTGGTTCAACCTAAAAGAACTGATGTGGGTATCCCGGATTTTCTCATTAAGAAAGATGGAGAAATTATAGGGTATATAGAGGCAAAGACACCCGATACAAATCTTCGTGATATAGAAGACTTTGAACAAATAAAAAGATACCAAACCTCATTACCCAATCTTATTTTAACCAATTTTCTGGAGTTTAGGTTATACAGAAATGGTGAGCCAGTAGATAATGTTGAAATGGGTCGTCAGTTTACACTGCAGGTTTTGAAGTTTCCTCCTACTCCTGAAAATTTGGAATCATTTCTTGAATTCCTCACAAAATTCTTTTCGTTTTCCATGCCAGAAATAAAGAATTCATCCAATCTTTCTACAGAACTTGCAAAGAGGACAAGATTCCTTGAACATATTTTAACAGAAGAGATTTCAAAAGGAAATGATGAGGTTCTAAAATTCTATAACGCCTTCAAAACAGAGTTAATAGAGACCTTAACAACCGAGAGATTTTCAGACCTATACGCCCAGACTATAACATACGGTCTCTTTGCTGCAAGAATGAGGGTTCAGAATGGATTCAAGAAAGAACTATCGTGGCAGTTTATTCCTGAAAGTTTGCCTTTACTCAAAGAAATCTTTTATTCGTTTACAGGACCCTCTCTTCCTGAATCATTATCATGGATTGTGGATGACCTCAGTCAGACCCTTGAAAAGGCAGATGTTTCTTCAATCTTAAATGAATTTAAAACCACCCGTTGGGAAGATGACCCGGTGATTCATTTTTATGAAACCTTTCTTACCACGTATAATCCTAAAGAAAGAAAAGGATTAGGTGTCTATTATACTCCGTTACCCGTAGTTTCATATATTGTAAAGTCAATCCATAACTTATTAAAAGATAAGTTCAATAAAACCGATGGACTGGCAACAAGAGATGTGACTCTTCTTGACCCTTCTGCAGGAACTTTAACCTTTGTTGTCCAGGCAATTAAACTTGTCCTGAATGAATTAAAAGAAAGGAAAAGAGAAGGACTTATCAAATCTTATGTAGAAGAACATATCATCCCACATTTTTATGCCTTTGAAATCCTAATGGCCCCATATACTGTTGGACATTTTAAGGTCTCATTAGTCTTAGAAGAAATGGGTTATAAATTTAAAAATGAAGAACGTTTTCAGTTCTATCTAACTAATACCCTTGAGATAAAAGAACCAAAACAGACAACTTTTCTCATTAATCTTGCCAAAGAAGGAGAAGAGGCAAAGAGGATAAAAGAGAAAGTTCCTATTCTTGTTGTTCTTGGAAATCCACCATATTCTGTAAGTTCAGAAAATAAATCAACATTTATTGAAACCCTGATGAATGACTACAAAGAAGATGTCCGTAATGAGCGAAACCTCCAACCGCTATCAGACGATTATATAAAATTCATTAGATTTGCACATTGGAAGATAGCCCAGGCAGGGCAAGGAATATTAGGATTTATCACTAACAATTCATATCTATCAGGTGTAATCCACAGAGGGATGAGAAAGAAACTCATGCAAACCTTTGATGAAGTTTATATCTTAAACCTTCACGGTTCTTCAAGAATTGGAGAAGTTACACCGCAAGGTGGCAAAGATGGGAATGTCTTTGACATCCAGCAAGGTGTATCAATAGCCTTATATGTGAAATTTGAAAAGGCACAGAAAAAGAAGATGGTTTACTACTCTGACCTCTGGGGAATCCGTGAGAAAAAATATAAGTATCTAATGAGCAATGATTATCAAACAACTAAATGGAAGAGACTTAAACCGGTAGAACCTTACTATTTCTTTGTCCCAAAAGAATTCTCCTTACAGAAGGAATATGAAAAATTCTGGAAAGTCACAGAGATTTTTAAAGAGTACAGTTCTGGTGTACAAACAAAAAGAGATGAACTTGCGGTTAACTTTGATAGGAATATACTTCAGAAAAACTTCTTAATGTTCCAAAACTTGAGTCTATCTGATGAAATTATTAAAAAGACTTTTAAAATTACTGATACCTATGAATGGAATCTAAGACAAGCCAGGGAAAGAGTAAATAAAGAGGGCATAAATGAAATGATTAAATGTTATCTTTATCGCCCTTTTGATAAAAGATGGATTTATTACTCCGATGCTATTTTAGCTAGACGATTTATAAGGGTAATGAAACACCTTTTTAAAGAAAATGTTGCTATATCTACAAGTCGCAAATACCCAGGGACAAGAAACTTTGGAGCATTAGTTACAAATTTAATAGGAGATATACATGTAGTTGCTGACCAGACCTACTTCTTCCCTCTTTATCTCTATGGAAAAAGAGACAACCCTAAAAAGCGGTTTCTAAGTAGTCAGTTGATGCTTTTTGAACCAGAGATAGATTATGATGGAAAGAAATCCAATCTGTCTGAGGCATTTGTTGAACAATTAGCAAAATCTTTTAAAAAGACACCATCTCCGGAAGAAATTTTTTATTATATCTATGCTGTCCTTTACTCTAACACCTATCGTGAAAAATATGCTGAATTCTTGAAGATAGACTTCCCGAGGATTCCTCTGCCAACGGATTCTAAATCTTTCAAGAAAATGAGCGAGTTAGGTAAAGAACTCATGGAACTTCATCTTCTCAGGCATCCTATTTTAAATAAAACAGATATTGGTTTTCCCCAAAAAGACTCTGATAAGGTAGAAAAGGTTTATTATGACGAAGAGACTAAAAAGGTCTATATCAACAAGACACAATATTTTGAAGGTGTCCAAAAGGATATATGGACGTATCAAATTGGGGGTTATCAGGTAATGGAGAAATACCTCAAAGACCGAAAAGGACGCAGATTATCCCTTGATGAAAAAGAGCATTACATGAAGATAGAGAAAGTCATATCCCATACAATAAATCTTCAGACCAAAATTGACAATGTTTACAAAGAAATCGGTTGATCTCAAAAACCACCTTAGGACATGCCGAGATATTTATATCAGAAATAACATAGATGAAATAATAAGAACTATTGAAGGAAGAAATCCAACACACTAGTCAAATTAAATGCGGAAATTTTAGCTATGACTGGAAAAACTGAAGTGCTATGAAACTCACAAAACAAGATTTAGAGATAATTTTGCAGGAAGGCGAAGGACATACGATAGAGTTTAAGGAATCCTTTACTTCTTCAATTGCGCAAGATATTGTTGCATTTACAAATGCAACTGGCGGAAGGATTTTTATCGGAGTAGATGATTCCGGAAAAGTTAATGGCATAAATATAACAAATAGTTTAAAATCACAGATTACTGATATTGCCAGGAATTGTGACCCACAGATTTGTGTTAATTTACAAACGCTGGGTAATGTGCTTATCGTAAATGTAGAAGAGGGTTCAAATAAACCCTATCAGTGTAAAGATGGCTTTTTCTTGCGTCAGGGACCAAATTCACAAAAACTAACACGTGACCAGATAATTCAGTTTTATATTGACGAGACAAAAATCAGGTTTGATACCCAATTTAATCCAAAATTCAGATATCCAGAAGATTTTGACAAAAACTTATTTAGACAATACCTCCAGGCAATCAAAGTCAATCCAGGATACAAGGC
>JACQRL010000155.1 GCA_016206485.1 Planctomycetota bacterium
CCCCGCCAAGCGCGCCATTCGGGCGGTTAGCTCAGTTGGTTAGAGCACCTGCTTTACACGCAGGGGGTCAGAGGTTCAAGTCCTCTACCGCCCAGTTTCCCTAGTGCGAATTTTTCAGAACGTTTTCTAAAGTCGAAGACCACAAATTCTTGTTTCTTTCTCTTATTTGACATATAATCATGCATAATATTTCTCGGCTTTAGTGAGTTTCGGCGAAGCTTTCGAAAATATCTACTCTGCAAAACAAATCAAGATTCAAATAAACCTCATTATATGTATTGAAGGAGGCTACATGCTAAAAAAAATTGCAGTTTTCAATCATAAGGGTGGTGTGAGTAAGACTACCACATCATTTAACCTTGGATGGTCATTAAGCAAAAAGGGAATGAAGGTTATTCTTGTAGACAGCGACTCTCAATGCAACCTGACTTTGATAGCGTTGGGTTTTGCGAAATATAATGATTTTTACGAACAGGGAAATAAGAATAATATCAAAGATGCCCTCGATCCAGCTTTTAAGTCACAACCTAAATTAATTGAATCTGTACAATGCATAGAGCTTCCGAAAAACCCGAATTTGCTTATCCTGCCAGGTCATTTAGATTTTTCTGAAAATGAAGTCCAACTTGGAGTTTCTTTGCAGCTGTCATCGGCATTTGGTTCAATGAAAAACTTGCCCGGCGCTTTTAACTATCTGATAGAAAAGACTGCACAAAGTTATAAAGCGGACTTCGCGATTATAGATATGAATCCTAGCTTGAGCGCAATCAATCAAGATATTCTACTTAGTAGCGATTTCTTCTTTGTTCCTACCTCTCCTGATTATTTTTCCGAAATGGCTATAAAGTCCCTTGCTAGGATAATCCCTACATGGGAAAGGTGGGCTAAGAGTGCTCGCGGAGCTTTCTGTGATGCCACATACCCTCTTCCGACTACTACTCCCAAATTTTTGGGCTACACTATCAATGATTTCAACCTCAGTGGGGGTGAAGCACAGCGTTCTTTCAGAACCATCATGGATAACATCGCGAGAGAAGTCGATACTACTCTCGTTCCCTCTTTAGCGAAGGAAAACATGCTGCTCCCCCAAGAGAAATATGAGTCGTCATATATAAAGATGACAAGGAACACAAATAACATCAAATACCCATCGAACTATTGTTTAGCTGAAATATCCAATTTCAATAAATTAATAGCTATGTCCAACCAGATGTCAATTCCAATATATGAAATCGTATTATTTAATCCCCGTCCCGGACAGCAGAAAACAAAAAACTGGTTCAATTTTCTTTTTGACAGATTTTCTCAGAGGATCATTGACTTAACAATCTAATGAGTGAAGCAAAGTACCTGTTTGATAAAAATATGGAAGCTATCGCTAATATCGATGCGATTTATCATTATACGGAAAAACAGGTTACAGCTTTTGATATCACAGAATTGTTGAGGGCTGAGTATATCCTGATCGTGAGTGCCTTAGATTTCTATATACACGAAGCTGTCAAGAATTGTTTAGTTCACCAATTCAACTTGGGCATATGTGACCCAGATGTTAAAATCGGCATCCCCCTCGCAACAGTCGGAATTCTTCTTAATTCGGATTCAAATGATCGAACAAAGATACTTGAGCAGCAGATTGGGCAAATTATTTCCAAAGATTCATACCAGGCACCTCGATCCATTGAGAATGCACTAAAAATGATCGGCATTAATAAAATGTGGACTGCTGTGGGCAAGTATTCAGGGAAGAAAGGATCAGAAGTCCGAGCAACACTTGCTTTAATAATTGATAGGCGAAATAAAATAGCTCACGAAGCCGATATTTCTCCTATCGGTGGTCTAGGCGAAAAGACAAATATCGAAACGACCACAGTCAGCGAGTGTTTAGATTTTGTGACAAAATTCGTGGAGTCAGTTGAAAAGCTTATAAATTTAAAATTGGAAGAAGGCAAAGCAACCGACTGAGTGATACGGTGACTCGTCTTCTTTTGGATTTTAGAATAGGATCACTTTCTGCACAAACTAAACAAACATTGCCATTTTTTCGGGCCGAGTTCAACGTTATTTGAACTCCGCATCCACAAATAAATTACGGGATCAATGTTATAGTGCGAAATATACCCACTACTTTATGCTATATTATGCTATATTGAAAGCCACCTCAAACGTTCTGGTTCTGCGTATTGTACAGTACCGCCCACCATCGAGTCTAGAGAGATTTTCTAGAAAACGTAAAACTCACGACAAAAACAGTTGAAGTATATCTACCAATTATGAAAGTCGGCCTGTTACAAAGTACTTCTGTGTTAAGAGAACCAAAGGTATTTAGAAATAACGAAAGAGCTTCACGAAACTCCAGACAAAAATCGCATTCTGCTTACAGTAGCCCGGTAGCGGAATCTTTTTCCATCCGTGGTGCGACTAAGTAGTCCTTTATTCGTCAAACGCTTTAGGGAAATCGGTATTGTATTAACTGCTTGAGGTCGTTTCTTAGCAATTGCCCTCGTTATGTCTTGAGTAGTGGCCCCTTGCGCATTCCAGACCACTTCCAGGATCTTTAATTGCACACTACCTAACCGTTTCTGCGGGACAGTTATATACTGACTCTTCGAGCGCGAACTAAACTTCATAATTGTCATAGCTTGCTCCTTGGTTCTTTTTCTTATGGTACATTACTGCATCACTGCATCAAGAGAACACCTATAGCTATTGCCTCGTGTTCACTATCTGGTAAACGTAGACTTCGGAGTTTCTCTGACCGATACCGCCTGTTTCTCAATCTCGGCTTACATGCCAAGCAATTCTTCTATTTCGTGCTCTGCCTCGTGGAAGTTGCCCTTTCCCACCAGTTCGAGCGCTTCCTGAGCGATTTTTTTCTCAGCCTCTGTAGCCTTAATAACGAAGTGGTCAAGGTGATGTTTGACGTTGGTGGCACTTTCGGCTTCAACACCACGTTGCGCCAGAATCAGGTGAAATCTCTGCATCGTGACGCCAGAGGGGGATTCTGCTCCAGCCATCTCCTCAATTTCGTGTTCGGCATCATGTACCTTGCCTTGCGCTATCATGTTCAATGCTTTCTCTGTCTCAGTCTTGTGCATTGGTTCTTTAACAAAGGTTAAGGCATCCTGAAGATGATGCTTAGCATCTTCGGCATCGCCATCTTTAATCGCTAGCAGTGCCATCCAGTGGTGCATGGTTTCTGTCGTTTCCTTCTCCCATTCTTGGACGGGGGTTTTGGCTTCGCCCAAACTGGCGATAAATTCGGCGATTTTGTCTAGCTCCCGGTCACTCAACTGACTGGGTGGGAAAGCCATCATCGTGCCCATTGGATTACGCACTTGCATCTTTACGGACGACATACTGTGCCCAGCGATGGGTGGCGCTACTGAGGTGCCCTCAGCATTAGGACCATGGCAGACGGCACACTTTTGAGTATAAAGATTCTTGCCATCAATTTGCGGCACAGCCGCTGGAGATGGAGGAGGTGGAGCAACGGGAGTTGCCTTACGGCAGGCAGGCAGCAATAGCACGAGAATAACCGCGACAGAAAAAATAGCCAGGAGAATAGAGAACCCCCTTTTTGTTTTCTTTGAATTCATTTTAAAATACCTCCTCTTTAGACTATGAATGACCCTTTCTGTCTAAGGTAAGGTATATTTGACGAACTGGAGCAGGGCGTCAATCTCCTCTGAACTGAGGCGTCCCTCAAACCCGGCCATTGCCGTATTACTCCGGCCTTTCAAGATAGCGCTCCTGACCTCAGCGTCACTCAGCTTGGTCAGGCTTGTCGGAGTCAAAGCTGGAGCTAACCCAGAAATACCCTGCCGCTTTTCCCCATGGCAGACGGCACAGTTAGTCGCAAACAATTTAGCAGC
>JACQRL010000156.1 GCA_016206485.1 Planctomycetota bacterium
CCCGATAGGAGCCTTCACAGAAAGACAGCTTCAGATCATCCAGACATCATTCGACATGGAAACAATTAAATCAAAGCTATTCTATGAGTAATACCGAAAGAACTAAGGAACTTTAGCATCACAGATGACACAGATTAAATGGAATTCCACAGATTTATCTGTGAAATCGTCTCTAATCAATTAAATCTGTGAATCAAACAATTTCTTAATGCTCAACTTCATTAATTCGTTCGGTATAACTACTCTACCAGCAGATTAGAAAAATCCATTAATTTGTTGCTTTCGAGGCTGGAAAATAAGTCGTCCCAGCTCATCTGAACCAGATCCCCTTTTTTACAGTCTGAAATAAGCGAAGGTTTATATCCATAGGACTGAAAAATCTTAAAAACCTCCAGTGGACTGACTTCTGCTGAATTTAAGCCCGAAAGCCACAACTCCAGAAGGATCTTCGGCCTGAACTTTTCAATAACCTTCTTCATACCTCTTACAACCAGTCCGTCATCACCTTCAGCATCTATCTTGACAAAATCCACCCTTTTTATTTTCCCTTCATCAACAAGAAAAGAATCAAGACTCGTAGAATCGATCGTAATGCTTCCCTTTTCACTTAGCTGGTGGATGTTTTCTATATGCGTTGAGCTGCAGCATGGATCTTTCTCATCAACAAAGAAATTTACCTTACCGACTTTATCTCTGACTGCTTTATTAACTGCAATAACATTTCCAATTTTATTATTAGATACGTTTTCCTGCATAATCCTGAACATCTCAGGATTTGGCTCAAAAGAGTAAATAGTCCCATTTATTGCCCTCCTGCCTGCATAGAATGTGTACAATCCCTCATAAGCGCCGACATCAACAAAAACACTATCTGATGTAAGTCTGTCTGAAACGATCCTTGTCATTCCTTCAACGTGATCACCAATAATTTGCATAAGAAAGGACTCTTCCTCAAATGGTAAAAATTTGACGGAACCTCCGCGTTCCTTGGTTTCCAGTATGAATCCTTTTTTCGACAGAAAAGTTCTTACTACTAATCTATGGAGTTTTCCAAAAAGTTTGTTGTTTCTGAGTCCTTTACCTCTCAGACTGTTATACAGAGCCATGCTATCTTAGGTACAATTCAAACAGACTCCCGCTTATTTTCAGATAATCAAATTTCGTCAGCAGGAACAAAACAAGCCAGATAATATTATTTATCATCAACATTTTATCTCTGATTAATGTTTCCGGACTATCCGCATTTCCCGTTGTAAGTACAAGATAGATATATCTGTAAACAGCAAACATAATAAACGGAATTGTAACTACGAGAAGCTGGCTCTGCCCTTTGGATATAAGAAATATCACAAATAAAATGTAGGTTACCAGCGCCATAACAGCATTGAATATGATCATCGCATCGAGAAATGAAACTGAATAAAATCCAAGCGTCCGGTTTACCAAAGCAGCTCTTTCACCCAGTGTCGATAAATCGCCTCTTCTTTTGGAAAAAGTGATAAACAACGCTACGAATGTTATGCACAACACCAGCCAGATAGTCGTGACTGCATGCACGGCAAAAACACCAGCAATTGTCCTGATCACGTAACCGCTGCTGACGCAAAATACATCAACTATCGCTATATATTTAAGAAATAAACTATAGCAAATATTTATCAAAAGATACGCTGCCAAACAGGATAAAAAATGATAATTTACAAAATAACCGGCAGTAAATCCTCCCGCCAAAAAAACAATCAGACATAAAAATGCCGTCCCTACACCTAATTCACCGGACGCAATCGGTCTGAATTTTTTTTTCGGATGAAGTTTATCCGCATCCTTGTCTTTTATATCATTAAAGACATATACTGCCGAGGAAATAAGAAGAAAAGAAACAAACGCTATTAAAGATGCAATTCCACTTTCGTAAAGGTGTTCTTTAAATGTCCCTGAAAATAGAAATCCAAACAGTACAAGGATATTTTTGAGATACTGTTTCGGCCTGGTTACCTTGATTATCGCTCTGAGAGTGCTCATCCTATATATTCATTCCGATGTCCAAACACCATTTTATGGACCTGCGCATACCCTCTCTTAATTCGACAGTCGGACTGTAGCCAAGCTCACTTTTCGCGCATTCAACAGAACAAGCAATATCCTTGTTAAGCTCAGATAAAACGTGAATCTTCGTATTATAAAACCCCAGTGACTGGAACATGTAATCCATCATATATGCCACATTGCTCGCAATATTAGGCAATCTTACGACTTTTCTTTTGACTTGAAAGCCAAAATCCTGCTCCAGAACATCTGCCGTCGTGTTCACGATTTCAAGCATCGTATATGGCCTTTCATCCGCAATCCAGTATTTTTTACCGTGCGAAACAGGGTTTTGGGCTGCAAGCAAAAGTCCCTGACACAAATTATCGACATATGACATTGATCTCCTGTTCAACCCATCACCTACAATTGGAAATTTTCCATCTCTTATCATCCTAAAAAATTCAGTTTGTCTCGCAGGCTGGTGAGGTCCGTAAAACCAGCATGCCCGTATTATTGTTATGTCAAGATCGTACATATTGGCATACTTCTGAACGCCTGTCTCCATAAGAAACTTTGATTTACCATAATTCATATATGGATTATAAGGAGATTCTTCCGTAAACAGATGTTCTCTGTCTGGATTACATCCGCTTTGTGAGTTTGAAGAAACTATAATAATCTTTTTAACATCATATTTTCTCGACAGCTCCAGTAAATTCAAAGTTCCATCGACATTAACCTTATAAAATTGCTTAACACCGTTTGTAGGATGAATAACCCCTGCAAGATGGAATAAAATTGATTCATCACTCCCACTAAATAAATCTGTCAAAGACTCTTTCGCTGTAATATTTCCTGTGATGATCTCAACACGATCTGTGAATTTTTTAAAAAATGAAGTGTCGCAATCATTCAAACACAAACATTTAATTTTTTCGGATGAATATTTTTTAATTAAAGG
>JACQRL010000157.1 GCA_016206485.1 Planctomycetota bacterium
CAAAAAGCCATAATGCCAACAACTTTGCGTAAAGATCGTACTACATGGATCAAAACTGCCGCTCATAATCGCTGCGATTAAACACATAAGGTTTTCTATATTCCCAATAAGAAGTTCCAGGTTTATCAAAACCTAAATTCAGAAATTGTTTAAAAAATAGCTTTGCGAGCAGACTTACTGGAGTCAAAATAAAATAAAATAGGATACTTAATATAATTCTTGTCATCAGCCATCCTATTAAGATTCCTATTACCATCCAAATCTTTTGTAAAGGCAATAATATCTCCGGCAAAATCAAGGCGACTGCCTGGAAAGTCAAGGCAGAATACAAAAGATATGAGTACGATCTGTGTCCACTTTTATATAAGAAAAAAGCTATAATGGCAAACGCCGCGCCTATTATAAAACCGAAATTTCTAAGGTCTTTACTGGTACTTTTTATCTTTCTAATTTCATCCATCATAACTCTAATCTAAGTCGAATTCCTTCTTCCAGTCCGCATCTCTTTCAATCGGTTTCTGGCAACCTTTGTCCAGCAGAAAATCGCCAAGAACGAGATAATCTATATTTGTTCTCATAAAACACCTATAAGCATCGGCTGGGGTACAAATGATCGGTTCGCCTCTGACATTATACGACGTATTAATTACAACAGCGCAACCATAATTCTTTTCAAGCTGTGAAATTACTTCATAAAAAACAGGGTTAGTATCTTTTTCAACCGTTTGTATCCTGGCTGAGTAATCTACATGCGTGACAGCTGGTATTGATGATCTCACTACTTTCAACTTATCAAATCCCGCAGCTTCATTGTTGACTTGATGTTTTCTATGCTCCTTTTTTACATCTGCGACTAAAAGCATATAAGGACTTTCCTTGTCTAGTTCAAAATAATCGGATGCCTTTTCTTTTAGTACTGATGGTGCAAATGGTCTGAAACTTTCACGGAATTTTATTTTAAGGTTCATAGTTTCCTGCATTATCGGAGATCTTGCATCTCCGATAATGGATCTGGCTCCAAGCGCTCTTGGCCCAAATTCCATTCTTCCCTGGAAAAATCCGATTACTTTCTCCTGAGCAATGAGATCCGCTACTTTTTTCGGTAATTCTGTATCAGTAAGCTCAATAAAAGGAATCTGATTTTTATTCAAAAATTGCAGAATTTCCCCTTTTGAAAAATCAGGCCCAAGTAATGCTCCATACATCGAGTCGCTGGTCTCATCTGTTATTCTTTTGTTATCCAAATACTGATACCAGACAAACAGAGCTGCTCCAAGTGAACCGCCGGCATCACCCGCCGCAGGTTGTATCCAAATATCATCAAAAATCTTTTCTTTAAAAAGTTTACCGTTGGCAACGCAATTTAGCGCAACACCCCCTGCAAGACACAATTTATTCTGGCCTGTATCTTTGCGGACATGCTTGGCTATCCTAACAACAACTTCCTCAGTCACCTCCTGGATAGATCTGGCAAGATCCATCTCTCTCTGAGTTATTTTTGCTTCGGGTTGTCTTGGCGGACCACCGAACAATCTTTCAAATCTGCTGTTAGTCATTTTCAGCCCGGTACAGTAATTGAAATATTTCATATTCATCCGGAATGAGCCATCATCTTTAAGATCAATCAGTTCAGAAAGGATCACATCTTTATATTTAGGCTCACCATATGGAGCCAGCCCCATCACCTTATATTCAGCCGAATTAACTTTAAAGCCGGTGAAATATGTAAATGCAGAATATAACAACCCTAACGAATGAGGAAATTTGAGCTCTGCAATTAGATTCATTACATTATCTTTTCCCAGACCAAAGCTTGTAGTCGTCCACTCTCCGACACCATCCATAGTTAAAATTGCAGCCTCGCGGAACGGAGATGGAAAAAATGCGGATGCTGCGTGAGATTCATGATGTTCAGTAAATACTATTACTCTGCTATAGTTTAGCTCTTTCTTAATGTACTCTTTCATCCATAGTTTTTGTTTGATCCATAATGGCATTGATTTTATGAACGATCTTATGCCTAAAGGTGCGAACTGCATGTATGTTTCAAGAATTCTCTCAAATTTAAGGAATGGCTTTTCATAAAATGCAACATAATTAATATCATTCATCGTAAGGCCTGCTGCTTTCAGACAATAGTTAACGGAATTGACCGGGAAATTATGATCGTGTTTTTTTCTTGTAAAGCGCTCCTCCTGAACTGCCGCAATTATTTCCCCATCCTGAACCAAACTTGCAGCACTGTCGTGATAAAAAGCGGAAATACCAAGAATGTTCATGGTAAAAAATCGAAAATTGGAGACAGAATACAAAAGACAGAATACAGGGACAAACTAACCTTCATATAAATTTACGTGTTCTGTTTATGTATTGCTTGCCTGCTGCGCCTTCCTTTTTTCCTCCCATTGCTGGACAGTCATCAAAACCTCTCGTGATTTTGCTCCATTGTATGAACCTACTATTCCAACCTTTTCCATCGCCTCAACAAGCCTTGCAGCACGCTGGTACCCTATCTGCAGTTTTCTCTGGATTAAAGAGATAGATCCTCTTTTATTTTCCAAAACAATTCTGCAGGATTCTTCAAACATCTCATCGTCTTCAGAGCCTTCCCAATCATCATCGTTATTTATTTCAAGCAGATCTTCTCTGTATACAGGATCACCCAGTGTTTTCAAAAATTTTGTCAACCTGAATGTTTCATTTTCATCTGAATAGGTACACTGAGCTCTGACCGGGGTATTCATACCCGGCATAATAAACAACATATCTCCTTTCCCCAGCAATCTTTCTGCGCCTTTAGAATCGAGAATTATTCTGGATTCAATCTGGCTCGCGACTTTGAATGATATCCGCGCCGGCATATTTGATTTAATCAGACCGGTTACGACGTCAGTAGATGGTCGCTGAGTCGCGGCGATAATGTGGATCCCGACAGCGCGCGCCTTTTGAGAAAGTCTTATGATCGCATTTTCAACTTCTTTACTTGATGAAAGCATTAAATCCGCCAGTTCATCTATCACAACTACAACATACGGTAATGAGATGGGGAATTTTTCGATATTTTCTTTTGTCATGCCCTTTTCTGTTAATCTTGACCCGATTTCATCCTTACCTAGCTGGTTGAACGTTTCGATTTTCATAACATGCAGCTTATTGAACATGATATATCTATCATCCATCTCCTTGATCAGCCAATCGAGAACATATGTAGCTTTTCGTGAATCTGTTATCACAGGCGCCCATAAATGAGGAATATCTTCAAACAGTGTAAGCTCAACCATTTTAGGGTCAATAAGAAATAATTTTAACTCATCAGGAGATTTCAGTGAAACAAGACCGGTTATTAATGACTTCAGACAGATAGACTTTCCGGACCCCGTAGTCCCGGCAATTAACAGGTGTGGCATATCCGTAAGATTTTTTACAAGCGGCTCTCCAACATTAGTTTTTCCAAGTAATAACGGAAGAGGAACTTTCTTGAGCTGCCTCCCCATGTTTTCCAGAAACCCTCTTACCCTGACTGTATTGGGAAACGGATTCGGTACCTCAACTCCGACTGTCCCCTTACCCGGCAACGGAGCAATGATTCTAATGTTAGGAACCATAAGTTTCATGGATAATTCATCAGTCAGTTTGCTGACCTCTGATATCCTGGTCCCGGGCGCAAGTTCTAATTCATAGAGCGTAACGGTCGGACCTTCTTCATATTGGACAACTTTTACCTGAACACCAAATTCTTCCAACGCTGAGACAATCATCTTTTTTCTTAGATCCATCTCCTGCTTTGAAACATCGTGAACTTTTTCAATTTTATTATCAAAAAGTTCAATGGGAGGATATTCGTAATGTATTGCCCTTTTTACGGGCACAGGATTATTTTCGGACTGAAGAAGCATAGAGCCCACTGCAGGTTCTTCTTTACTTTTTACCGATATAGGCTCAGCTTGCGCTTCGATTTGTTCTTCAGGCTCATCTTGTTCAGAAGTAGTTGCAGGAAGTACGTTATACTCGGCTTCAAGCTCGTCTTCCTCTTTCATTATTTGTTCATTGAGTTTTTGCTGCAATCTTTTCATCCTCTTCATTTTCAGCCATGTGAAGAAGTCTTTCAATTTGTCGTAGATGCGTATTGATATATATACCATAAAAAGAAATGTCTTTTTTATCCATATGAGCGCAGGTAGTATCCCTTGTTCCAACATTAATGAAGTTGAAAACAGCAACGCCAGTACTCCACAAACGGCGGCTCCGAAGGTTCCAAAATATCTGCTTAAAATATTTTGAAATTTATTTCCGACAAGACCTCCGCAGTCAGCCATAACCCCCGCAAGTCCAAAGTAATCCGGTTTTACAACACCCTGAATACTGAGTAGAGTCAGAACAGAAAGCTGTAAAAATACTGCTCCGGTAATAAATATGAATCTATCCGATTTCTTCTTTTGATTGATAAATAGAAGAATTAATGATAGCGCTATGAATAAAAAAGAGCCTAGCCCAAGGTAACTGTACAAATAATATGCTGTATATGCGCCTATGATTCCACCCTTGTTTATGGACTCACTGGAAGCTGGATAGCTGACCTCTGAAATATCGAGCGGAGAAAATGTTAATAGACTTATAACTACATATGCTGAAAGCAAAGATAGTAAGATCTTCGCAAAAAGCTGGAATTTACCCATATCTAAATATCGACTTAACAGTCTATACAGTCTCAACAGTCTAACGGGGCCTATACAGTCGAATAATTCGATTTGGTCTAACAAGTCTTCAGTCTTGACTGTCTAAACAGTCAAAGTCTCATAAAACTACGTACGTCTTTGATTGCTCCCTTATTCAAAAAGCATGTTAGAAATTTAATACTTTTATATGACAGAGATTTGTTCTGTTCGAAATCACGCAAAAATCTGAGATTTTCGCATATACAATCAGGAAATGGCTTCATACTCCTGCCGCCAATAAGAAGGTAATAATCAATAAATGCAAAGATATCCTTACATACATTGCTTTCTAAACCAACACTAGTGTACAATTTTGCCAAAACAGCTTTTAAAGATACGTTTATCTCATCTTTTATCTCACTCCGAACAAAATAATAGACATTCGTGCCATGTAATCTGTAAAATGAAAGCGTTTTATCAATGGCCACGACTTTTCCAAAAGCGGCAGCACCAAAAAAATAAAATCCATCCGGACTGCGATTCGCCAGAACAGGTATTGTTGGAACTGGTCCTATTTTAAGCATTATTTCTGTTTTAATCACCATCATGCTGCTAGCTACGCATCTGAACATTAATCGATGCCCTCTCCATTCAATCCTTGAAAGATCCCCGCAAAACGGTAAAACTCTATCTTCCATTTTTTGTCCGTTTAAATCACTAAACCGTATAAACGAATGATATATTAATACCGGGTCAGATGAAATGGCCTTCTCAACTTCCTCTAGTTTATTCACTGCCCAATAATCATCTGAATCAAGAATGCAAAAATATTTTCCCCTCGCCAATGTGATAGCAGTATACCAGCTGGCTGAAATATTCTCTTTTTTTTTATAAACATAATGCAAATTACCTTTGAACCTATTCACCACCAATGGTGAATCATCACCAGATCCGTCATCAACAATTACTATCTCAACCTTATGAGGATCATAGATAGTCTGATTCAAAACCGATTGTATCGCTTCACCTATAAATTTCGAATAATTGTAATTTGGTATGAATACTGTAAACAGCGGAGGCATTTCAAGTTTAAAATTTACAATTTCAAATTTGAAATACTACTTGTTTTTAAAGCAAGCTTTTATGACATCTGTATTATCTACAAC
>JACQRL010000159.1 GCA_016206485.1 Planctomycetota bacterium
GTGGGCTTTGCCCACCATTTTTCCTATGCTTGTTGGTAACTCCCTCGCCCAATAACGCTCTCAATTCTTAAAGTTATTCTTTTTTTAAATTCGGCTAAATTATCCGGCATCCAGTCAATGCAATTATACTGTCTGATATCAAAGTGCAGATTATTTATATCATCTTTTCTGCATGTCCAAAAAACTTCTATTCCCAAACCTTTTGCAAAGCCTGCTTCGTAGTAAACCCCGCCTCTATGACCTGTAAAATCAGCAAGAACAAAACGGCTACGTCTTATCTGCGCAATAATTTCATCATCAATTTTATCATTATGCTCCCTGTCTGGAACCAAATGGGGTTTATAGCCGGCATCCAAAATTCCTTTTGAGATGGTTTTATCATAAACTTCCATCATTGCCGTATCAAACCACATTGCAACAAACCCTTGTTGACTATCTGCATTAATCTTTTTCAGTTTTTCTAAATGCTCCCAACCACCAGCAGTAATCTTGCACGTTTTATTGTTCGTATTTGAAAACGATATTCTTTTGGTATCTTTCAGAAAATCTAATATCTCCTTAAATTCATGGCTATTTAAACAGTACCCAACACTTAAATAACTCTTTGGCTTACCATAGAATACTTCTGATGTTTCGGCGAAACACTGGACAAAATGCCCTGCATATTCAGTCATTCTTTCAAATTCCAATAAAATTTTATCTGCACGTTCGTGAAAACTCGGCGTCTTAATTTTTAAAAGATTATCCAAGTTATTAGTGTTTATCTCAAACTGTTTATTCTCATTCAACCAACCAGAAATATTTATTCTTTGTCTGTCGCTCAATGTAGAGTTCTTTAGATTCACAAGGGCTTCTCTTGTAATAAAATACTCGCCGCAACGAGGACATTGGACTTGATATACATCTCTACGTGACGGATTATAAAAATTTGATAGTTCTGCACAGAAATCACAAGTATCCATTTTGTTTTCTCCTATCATTTCCTTTTCAACTGTGGACTATACCAACCGATTTATCTTTCCGATATTTTTTGGGTGGGTCAACCCACCCTACAACTGACATAGTTATTCCAACCCCTTTATCACAAACGACTCAATGCCCCTGTTATCAATTATCTTAACTGCTATCTTCTTATGCTCCCCTGCAAAAAACGGCAGAGACTCAATACCGCGAAACTGCTCAATCAACTCATCATTTACTTCACCGTTTAATGCCTTTGCAAGCCTCGTCCAATCCCGCTTTGAGTCGCCCTCCGGGAAAAACACCTGTTCAGGGTAAAGGCTTCGCTCATCATAATCCGTATCCAGAAACCACATTGCAATATGCTTTGTCCCTTTGGAAATAATCTCTCCACTTACAGGGTCGTAATAATCAAAACCATTGACCTTAACCTTAAACTTGTTGTCTTTTGTTTTGACAACCTCTATATCAGGCTGGCCAATAAGCCAGTAACTCTGGCTTGAAGACCGTTTCTTTCGCAAATCCCTTGTAAGCAAATCCACACCCATCTGGGCTTTAAGAATTTTTACACCCTGCCAATTGATATGGTCAATATCCTTTGCCGCCTCAGGGTCAAAATGAAATGCAGCGAATATTACAAAGTCAGGTTTTACCTTTAAACTTCTTGCCTCTTTGATTGCCTCCTCAACCTGCCTCTGTTCAAGCGGCCCATAATCAGGACCAAAACTGATATATGCTTTTCTATTTTCGCCGCTCTCTCCTAAAATCTCTGCTTCAGCATGTAAAAATCTTGTGGCAATCATTGGCTCAACCCTTGAAAAAGAAATGAATTTGCCGCCGATTGCGCGGACGCCCGATGCCTTTAATTCATCCCGCCACTCTGCCTGTTTGCCGGTTTCGCCTGTGCGGGCTAACTGCTCGGATGTTATTTCAAGTTTTGGCTCTTTGCCGTCAAAAGGCTTTACCCTCAAATTCGGCACTGCCTCAACAGTAAAGGGTCCTGTTACCCTCACCTTGCCTTTTTCAATAAACGGCTGGTCATATAAAGTCTCCTGTTTCGGAGGTTCATTATTTGCAATAGAGCCTAAAGTAATATGCGGAACAGTCTTATATTTAAACCCGCTTCTTATCCCTTCACTTGGATGAGCCAGTTCGTAATAATCAAACTTTGCAGTCATCAGCCTTTGTTTTGCCAGAGTAATTGCAACCCTTGAGGTATCGCAGGTAATCCAGCGTCTGCCCCACTGCTCGGCAACATAGGCAGCAGTGCCAGAGCCGCAGGTAGGGTCAAGAACAAGGTCGCTTGGATTAGTAGCCATTAAAATACAACGTTCAATAACCTTTGCATATGTTTGGACAACGTAGATTTTCGGTTCTCCAAATGTCGAGGGGACAGTATCAGTCCATATATTGTGAAGCTGTGCAATTGGGAAATCTGAAGCGAATTTTTTATACTTTAACCAATTGCCCACTGCAATTAATCGCGTTTGCGCTTTAAGAATTTCAAGTCCATTTTTTGTAGTTTTCCAATGATAATTAGCATGAGGTTTGTAAACTCTACCTTTAAATTCTACCTCAACAATCTCGCCCGCACTTCCAGGAGAAAGAAGATTATCATGCAAAAAACATTTTCCCGGGTCAAATGCTTCAAGGCTTGTCTTACAGAGTTTACCCTTAACATCCTCTATATACGGATATTTTGAAAACAATTCCTCTTTCTTTAATTCGCGAAATAACTGATTGTATTTTAGTTTCCTTTTGTCTTTCGCATACCAAAGTAAGATATCATAAACTCCATCGAGAAGATCTTCTCCGCGAAAATAAATTTTTTGCACACAGATTTCTGAAATAAAATTTTCTTTTTTAAAC
>JACQRL010000160.1 GCA_016206485.1 Planctomycetota bacterium
ATTTGTTCTGTTTCGATTATGTTTTGGTTCGATAGTAAAGAGATTTTTTTAACTTTATTCGGGAGTATTTTCCGAGATCTTCCTTTTGATTTGTCAGGAGTAGTTATAACTCCGGCTATCGTAGTTGAATTGCTGTTTATAATCCCATTGAGTATTAGCGCTCCAAAATCACCATTGCCCATGAATATCATTTTTATTTTGTCCATTTTTTAAACTATACACCGCTCTATTTACTTTACAAATTAACTGAGTCTGCTGTGCTAAGTAAGATTTTTTCGATCAGCTTTGACATACGAAACTATTTGACTAAATCATCTCTTAGTCTTTATTATCGTTATGAACAGACGTATTGAATTCATTAAAATCAACTGTTCATCATTAATAGCGTTCACCGGAATTTTTGCGTCGTTTTATCCGACCCTATCTTTGTATGCTGATCAAATGGGGGCATCAAAAACAGAGATTGGCTTGTTATATGGGATCTATACCGTATGCGGTGTGTTCGTAAAGTTTACTGCTGGTTTCCTTTCATACCATCTTGGCATCAGATTTTTGCTTGTAGTCAGTTCGCTTTTTATGACAGAAGCCCCTGTGATCCTTATTTTTGCGGACAGTATTTACATCTTATATTTGGGGAGTTTATTTTATGGGTTTTCAGCATTCTATATGACCTGCGCTACATCCTATGTTTTCGGGCTTTATGAAAAGGATAATTTCACCCGAGCATTTGGAACATATACTTTTATTGCGGGAATTGGTTGTGTAATTGGACCTTTAATCGCTGGAAATCTTATTGAGTATTCAGGAAGTAAATTTAAATATGTTTATGTTTTTTCTACTCTGATGGCAGTCATAGCATTTGCAATTATTTTAACTCTTAAGGGGAAAACACTGGGGATGCTGGAAGGGGGAGATCTTTTAAAGAGACCAAAATTGTCTAAAGAAGTTTTTTTAATCGCTATTTCCAGGTTATTGAATTCATTTCCACTGGGTTTCATACATGCATTTTTCCCCTTGCTTGCTAAAAGCGGTAATTTTAACGAAGCAATGATCGGTTTGTTGTTCTCAGTAAAAGAAATTTCTGTTATGCTAATGAGAAAGTTTACATCTGTTGTCTCTGTAAAAAGTAATCGATTATTATTTATATTTATCGGAACAGTTATCTATGGGGTAAGTGTGGCTTGCTGTGTTTTTGTTCTGCCGAATCTTGCTCTTTTGCTTATTGTGTTGTTTATGATGGGAGTTGCTGAGTCTCTATGCGTCATTTCCACACTTGGGTATTTAGGTGATCGAACGACGAGTTTTACATTTCCTATAGCAATAGGACTTGTTGGCACGATGCACGATGTAGGCAGATCGTGCGGCGCGATATTACCAGGATTTTCATCGGATGCAATCGGATTGATTCCGACATTTTACATATGTGCGATTGTTACATTATTGTTGGCTTTGGTGATAAGATATATATTTAAGACTCGTTAGCTTTTTTATCTTCTTTTTTTGACTTTCCTGATGGTTTGTCAGTAAGTTGATATATTGTTCCAACGACAAAAACAGGCAGGAAAACTAATAAATTGCACAGTATTTTAGAAGATATGGGGACATAATTTCCAAAGTATGTAAAGAGTATTTTTACCACCCCATAAGAAATGAAAGTTGCCCCTATAAGCGAAAAGGCGATTGCTATGCAGGCGGTAGGAACAACTGCTCCTGTAAGCATTCCAACGATTATTGAAACCAAAAAAATAATTTCTTTTCCTGAAGTACTAGTGAGCAGATCCGGACTGATGAAACTCACTGCAATTATTGCAAGAAAACCGCCAATTATAACACCAACGAGTGTTTTAAATGATGTCATCAAAAATGCGCACAAAACTGAAATTATTATTAGGAAGAAAGCTGTATTAATTGATCCTCGAAATATTTCCTTGATCGAAAACCCAAGCCAGCTTCCAATTATCACGCTACAAATTAAAATGAGAATCTTTGTCTGTTTTTTTGCCAATATTATGACACAAGCTCCAAAAAGTATACTTATCCATTGCAGTAATTGGTCAAAATGCCTTCCAACGAGCGATCCTGCCTGTGCAAGATTCAAGCGTTCAATAACCTCACTCAGCCAATCCATATTCTTAGTATCGTCAACTGCCTGAATTCTGTAAGCTCTAACTGAATGATCGTGTTATGACTTACTGACTAACCTGCGTTTTATAATATTCCAGGGATAATCGCTTTTTACTGCTTCTTTAATTACGTCTATAAAATCCTTCCAGCTGCGGTATTTATCCCAAAGTCGCTGGAATTGTTCTGTTGAGTTATAAATAAAGTAATCTTTCAATAAACAGTTATTTGGTTCAAAATTGAAAGTTGAGTAGATTTTCACCTTCCATTCGAGTTTTTCTATATTGGAATAAAGAGGCATGTCGTATACATAATTAAGTAATTTGTAAAGTGTTGGCAGAAACAAGGATTTTTTTGGTTCAAAAGAGTCATTATAAAATTGTGCTGTGAGTTTGTCGCTTATAAAAGTTGCCAGCGATTCACTAAAGACAGTATCGTCACTAAAATAAAAGTATTCGTGAACAAGTTCATGCAGTATCAGTTCAACTAAATCTCTGTCTGACATTTCGAGATGGTGAGGAAACAGCGGATCAGCAAAGTATCCCAGTGTGCTATAGCCTCTTACCGCATTAACTAAAGTATCATACTCCATGCTTTGTAATGATTTAGCTTCTGAGTCAGCATCATCTTGACTCATGAATGACTTATAAGGCAGTTTTCCTATCAAAGGGTAATCCCAGTAATAACTGGAGAAAGCGAGTTTTTTACATGCAGTTACAACATAGTATTTTGTCTCTTTAGGATAGTAGTATGAATAATTTTCTGAAAAAGGTATCCCGATGGTTTTGGAAAAAAGTTCTTTCGCTTTAATGACAAGTCTAATCTTTTCTTTTTTGTCCTGTTCAAATTTCTCATCAGTAAGGACATTCTGTACATGTATTTTTCCTGAAGAAACTTTAATTTGCTGTATTCCCCATGATAAGTAGTAACAGCCGGTTAGTGGGATGAGGAGTAGCAGAAGGAGAATTCTAATTTTCTTCAGTTCCAAATTTTCACAGGATTATAAAGTGTATCTCTTTGGACAGGAGTTTTTCCTGACTCTTTAATATGTCTTATAAGAGATTCTTCTGTGAGGCCTTTTGGAGAGTTTGCCCCTGACATATGCATTATACGTTCTTCGACTATTGTTCCGTCAATATCGTCAACTCCGAAATCCATGAGTATTTGAGCTAATCTTAGGCCTAGAGTTACCCAATATGCTTTTATATGTTCGATATTATCGAAAAACACCCTTGCTAAGGCATGAACTTTAATACTCTCAAGAGCGCTTACTTGGTTTAAATGGCTCAATTGATTGTCGTATGGCTGGAATGCCAGCGGAATGAATGCAGTAAATCCTCCGGTTTCATCTTGCAGCTTTCTAAGGAGATTCATATGTTCAACTATTTCTGCATGTGTTTCTATGTGACCATATAACATTGTACACGTGCTTTTCAGCCCTAATTTATGCGCGGTCCTGTGTACTTGAAGCCATTGATCGGGAGCTGTTTTGTGATCGCATACTGTGTCCCACACTCTTTTCGAGAAAATCTCCGCGCCTCCGCCGGGCATTGAGTTTAATCCTGCCTCAATTAAACTTTTTAATGTTTCATCTATTGTTTTTTTGCTGATTTTACTGATGAAATCGATTTCTGTAGCTGTAAATGCCTTTATATGAAGGTTGGGAAAATTTTGCCTGATTTGATTCACCATCTCTGTATAAAAGTCAAACTTATATTCAGGATTTAGTCCGCCGACGATATGGACTTCACTGAGGGTTGATCCGCCATGGTTTCCTATATATTCTAATATACTATCAATTGTCATCTGCCACCCGCCGGACTCTCCCTTTCTTCTTGCGAAGCCGCAAAACTTGCATGAATGTACACATATATTTGTGTAATTCAGGTGGAAATTTTTTACGTAATATGTTTTGTTGTTGTGAAGACGCGTTCTTATTGAGTTTGCAAGCGTACCAAGCTCGTAGATATCAGTGTTCGAAAGAAATTGGATTGCTTCTTTTGCGGAGAGCCTTGTCATTTGCTCACGATATCTGTTCTTCTAAAGTGGATCTTAAAATCAGTTACCTCCTTATCAATGCAACTGAAATTTATCGCTTTTTCTTCGTTTGGAGAGATGTGAACAGTGTTCCATTCTTTAGATGATCCTTCTATTGATGGGGATCCGTCTATTCTTACTGATTCAACACGATATTCAATACTGACGCCCTCTTTATATACATTTTTTAGTGTGACATAAAACTGAGGAAATCCTGCCCTTGAAACAGCCTTGCAAGAAATAATTTCAACGTATTTTCTTAGCCAGCTGTCCTCTACTTCTTTTTCGACCTTCGAACTATTAAGACTGCATTTAACAATATTAGAGGCGCTTCTAGTTTCGCGATATCCGCCACCACAACCTGAAAGAACAAATGCTGCCAAGCCGAGATATATAAATTTTTTTGTCATCATGATTTTTTACACCTTAAGTGCGGTCGCCTTTTTCTTTTTTTTTGCGGGGGTTGTATTGATGGAGTCAAGCCATTCTTTGTATTTGTTATTTTTGCCCATTACTATGCTGAAAAATGCTTCCTGAAGCCGTTTAGTTATCGGTCCTGGCTTTCCATTACCGATTATCCTGTCGTCTACGTTAACAACAGGTGTGATTTCAGATGCAGTCCCAGTGAAGAACACCTCATCAGCTATATAAATTTCATCTTTAGTGAATCTTGTTTCGCTTACCTCGTAACCTAAACCCTTGGCAATTTTAATGACAGAATCTCTTGTGATACCTGGTAATATAACTGTCATAGCCGTTGTTTTTATCTTGCCGTCTCTTGTGATAAAGATGTTTTCTCCGGTACCTTCGGAAACAAATCCCTGCTGATCAAGAAGGATTGCTTCGTGGTAGCCGTGTTTTAAGGCTTCCATTTTGGCTAGCACACCGGTAGCATAGCTTCCTGTTATCTTGCCTCTCGTCATGACTGAATTTGGGCTGTAGCGACAGAATGTTGAAACTTTCACCTTCACACCTTTTTCAAGGGCTCCTTCGCCAAGATATTTACCCCACTTCCATACAGCTATTGCTATATCTACTTTTGGTTCATCCCCGGGATAAACACCCATGGAACCGTAACCGATATAAACTAGCGGTCTTATGTAACATTCACCTATATTGTTTGCGGCCACTGTTTCTTTACAGGCCTCAAAAATTTGATCGAATGAATATGGAACTTTGAGGTTCACAATCTTGCAGGAATCAAATAATCTGCGTATGTGGGCTTTCAGCCTGAATGCATTTAATTGTTCTTTTATATCATTATAACATCTGATTCCTTCGAATGCTGCGAGTCCGTAGTGCAGCGAGTGTGTTAGTATATGAACATTTGCGTTGTCCCAATCGATAAGCTTTCCATTCATCCAGACAGATTTGGCTTTCTCTAACATTTTACCTCCAGTCCCCTTTTTCCTCCAGAAGCCTATGATAATTATATTACAAGTCAATTTAAAGTTACTCCAAGCAGACTTTGTGTGGTAAATTCAGATGAATTTCTTGTAAGACACTATTAGATTTTGATATATTTATGGGATTTTCACTGATATTTCATCAGGTGGAGTCTTCCTTGATCAAGGTACCATGATGGTCTGTCATCGAATTTGAAGATAGTCGAACCCTCGTCGATTTTGACTTGGTCAATTCTTTTCATAACGCCTCCAAATAAAAGTGTCGCTAAAATGTCTGGCAACAAAATTTATCCAGACCGCAGAATTGACCGTAAATCCAGTATAAGTTCGGGGGCGACGGGGCTCGAACCCGCAACCGCTGGATCGACAATCTTATGCCTTCCACAAATCCACGCTTTATTTGATTTTAATATACACGATGAGCCTTATAAATACAATGAAAACGACATGCCTGCTAACAAATTGCTAACAAATAAGAATCACAGTCAGTTGAGCACAACTGTTAGAAATAAAGTGGTAACTAATGTTTCAATCTCTTCGGCCGGCACTCAGTAAATATTATCAAGAGAGTATAGCTACAATTCTCAAAAAAGCGTGTGGAGTAAAAAAAAGCCTTTGTTTTATTATTAAAATTAAGCCTATTTGGC
>JACQRL010000162.1 GCA_016206485.1 Planctomycetota bacterium
ATTCAATACTCACGGTTCGTATCTAATACAGATGCAGAGGAAGGATTAGCATCAATATTAAGGCTTCTGTTATGGATATTATCAATTCCATCTGAACTCTTACAATAGATTCAAGTTGATTAATACTTGAAATAAGTATCTATGAATTAATTTTCCTAGTGTTTTTGAGAGTGCACGATGAATATCACTTTTTAAGTCATCATTTGTTCTGGTTTATTACATTATTGAACAACAATTCATTTATTTCTCATTTCTGGAGAAAACCATGGTTCCCCATAATTTAAAGTGGATGTCATCCATAGAATTATTTCAGTATTTTCTAGAAAAGCGCAAGGTGGATAGAGCTAACACATAAAAAATCTATAACTGGAAGGGTGGGGATTGCCCTGTGTATTAATTAATTTGGGATTTGTTTTGCTGTACAAAATTTCGTATTATTGTGGTATAGGTTAGAAAAAAGGTGTATTTTAAGATAGAGGTCATATATGGAAAAGGAAGATAATAAATCTAGGGGTAAGTATTTTTGGATTATGATATTTGGTATTATTCTTTTAGTTATGGGATATTCAATTGAAGAGACTTATGGACCTAATGGTCCTACAGGGCAAACGCATGTAAGAGATATCCTTCTGACAGTGGGGATTATTATGGCTTTTGGCGCAGGTGGTACATTTTTCTTTTGGAATAAGTTATAGATTATAATTGTTTACGAAGATGCTTTGCATGTTACTTCTAGTGGGGTACAATGTTTGTTCATCGCGCCAATATAGTATTTTTCAGTAGTTCTTACTGATGAGTGCCCCATAATATATCTTAAAACAAATGGGGGTTGATGAGTCGCGTTTAAAGTGGCAAACGTCTTTCTCATTGTTTTGAAATTAACCCACGATATTCCTGCTTTTGTAGCGACTAATTTAAGGCTTCTTTGTATGGATCTCTTATCGATCACCCTATTATTCTTATTTGTAAATATCCACTCGTTATTATGGTTATTATCAATTTGGTTCTGTGTCACTTCCCTAGCTGCTTGATTCAGTGTTATTTGCCTTTCTTCTCGATCCTTAAGTCTGTGCTCTGGTCTTGATCTGAGGTAAATCTTATTTAATACAAGGTCTACATCTTCCCTTTTGAGATGTATCGCTTCCCCTAACCTGGCACCTGTGTTAAGAATAAAAACACACAGATTGTATAAAGTTTTGCTCCTTTCCTTCGTATTTCCTTTTCCTTTATGACTTGGCCCAATAAGTGGGATAGGTTTTAAGCATTCATTTAAAAGCAACTCGATTTCTTCAGTAGACATTGTTTTTGGCAGTTTTTTATCCTCTTTCAAAGGTCGAACATCTGATATAGGGCTTGAGGTTAAATGATGACGTTTTACAGCAAAGTTGAAAAATAATCTTAAAATGCGCCATTCTCTGTTTACAGTAGCAATTGATATTGATTGCAGTCTGTATTTCATGAACTTTTGTATTGTATCAGGTTCTATATGATTAATGCAGGGTGTAGTAGAGTCTGTCTGTATACATAGCCATGTGTAGAATGATTTTAATAAACTGCAGTTTAACTTTACTGTTGAAGGTGCGTTATAGAATAGTGCATGTTCCCTGTATTCTTCAAACACCTCTTCAAATAGTGTCTTGGCTTTTGTCGGCAGTTGCCATGATTTATCTTGCCATTTAGCTATTTCGTTTCTAGAGATTTGCAATGCCTTTGATTTTACAGTTGTTTTTAGTGACTTTGTTGATCTTTTTCCTCTGGAGCATAACTCTAGGTACCAACTTGGTCTATTCTCTAATTTGAATATGGTTGCTCCTGAGTCTAGATTTATGGATTCTATTCTTTTCATAGACATACACACCTTCTGCCAAATGGTTAGCAAAAATACATGCTAACATCCTGCTAACAAATTTATCCAAAACGTGGAAGTGCTAGAAAAGGCGTGTAAGCCTAACTATATATCGACCAGAAGCGGGGGCGACGGGGCTCGAACCCGCAACCGCTGGATCGACAATCCAGAGCTCTGACCAGTTGAGCTACGCCCCCATTTTCACTGTAAAATGTACAGTGTACAGTGCGCAGTGTCAAATTACAGTCTGAGTTTTATAGTTTACACTTTGCTCTGAATGTAACAGAAAATAATTTGTTTCCAGATATCGTTAGGGGTGGTATGGCCAGCACTAGTTCATACGGTGCTTCTGAACCATTTAGTCTAACCAAAGTTTTTTGAATACGAATATACCCGAACTGTCTAATACTAATAGTATTGAATGTTTTGTTGCTCCTCCTGCGAATTCGCTGATAACATAATTACCATTTATCTAATCTATATGGAATATACTCTGGTTCCCAAATATTATTTTTTACAATATTTTGAATTTTCTTTTGATCTATATCGCATACCTCATCTTTAATTCCCTGCTTAACTACCTCAGTCGCTATTTTGACAGAGATATTCCTGATTTCTTTCAATTCCGGATATAAACGTCCGAGTTTTAAGTCATCTTTGTCTAGCATAGATGAAAGGGCTAGACTGGTGTTTATGAACATATTATTGGTCACTCTCTTTGCCTTCGATGATATAACTCCCAAACCAATACCTGGAAATATATATACGTTGTTGCACTGGCTTATCCTAAATAGTTTCCCGTTGTAAGTTGTTGGAGGAAACGGACTCCCGGTGGCGATGAGCGCCCTTCCCTTTGTAAATTCAATTACATTTGTAGGAATTGCTTCACAGCAGCTTGTCGGATTTGAAAGAGGCATTATCAATGGTCTTTCACATGATTTTGCCATTTCCTGGATAATTTCTTTTGAAAAAAGATTTGGTTGCCCTGTCGTTCCAATCAGCACATCAGGTTTAACATGTTTTACAACACTTAAGAGATCTGTTTTTCCCCACTTTGAAGTGTCCCTGGCATAGGATTTTTGAAAATCATAGGATATGGTTTTATGATCCAGTAAACCTGATGACTTCAGGATGTAAACATTGTCCAATATGTCTCCTGTTGAATTCGTATTTGAGCGTAACATGTTTGTAATATGATTCGCAATTCCAATTCCCGCACTGCCTGCCCCTGCAATAACAAATTTCAAATCACTGAATTGTTTCCCAGTAATGCGCAGTGAACTTAGAATTCCGGCAACTGTTACTGCTGCTGTTCCTTGGATATCATCATTAAAGCAGCAAACTTTATCCTGAAATTTATCAAGGAGTCTGAAAGAATTTTTCAGCGCAAAATCTTCGAACTGAATAAGAATATTTTTAAATCTTTTGTTTAGGGCAGTGATAACCTTGCCAACGAGTTTATCAAGTTTTTGTGGATCGATTCTCTTCTTTCGTCTTCCAAGATACACCGGATCATTCAGAATTTGTTCATTATTTGAACCAACATCCAGACAGATCGGCATCGTGTGAATCGGGTTGATTCCCGCTGCAATTGTATAAAGCGCAAGCTTGCCGATAGGAATTCCCATGCCGTTTGCTCCGAGATCTCCAAGTCCTAATATCCTTTCACCATCTGTTATAACAGCTACTTTTACATCATCATATGGCCAGTTACCGATCACGCGATCAAGATCTTTTTCATCTTCTGGTGTTATATACATACCGCGAGGTCTTCTAAAAATGTGGGCAAATTGTTTGCAGGCAGTTCCGACAGTCGGTGTATATATAATCGGAAGCATCATCTCCAGGTGATCAAGAACAAGCTTATAATAAAGGGTTTCATTTCTATCCATTAATGCCTGCAGATATATGAATTTATCCAGATCATCTTTTGCCATTTGAAAATTTTCAAATACACGTATCAACTGTTGTTCTATCCTGAAGATTCTTGTCGGGATTAGTCCTTTAAGACCAAGCTGAGCCCTTTCTTTTGATGTAAAAGCAGTCCCTTTGTTCAGCAGGGGAAAGCTGATAAGTTCAGATCCGCGAAGCCCGGTAAAAAGAACATTTTTACCTTTGATTTCTTTGATTTTAAACTGCTGGTTCATCACTCTTTTTAATATCGAAGGTTTTTTAATTATAGTGTAATTATAAAATGAATTGGAAGATGCTTAACAAAACTCCACTGAATAACAGAAAATCCACCTCTAAAGTAATCAGGTTTACTGAGACAATTCCGCTGATATCCCTTTAATTTGACGATTTAAAGGATTATGTTTGACAAATTGACC
>JACQRL010000181.1 GCA_016206485.1 Planctomycetota bacterium
CTACCAAGGGCATCCACATTATTTATCAAGATCAATTTGCCCCCTACGCGCTTTTAATCCCTACACGAAACGATCGACGGGTTTTCTTTGTTATTCCCTGGCTGGGTTATTCTCTCATTGGGACAACGGACACCGATTTCTTCGGTGATCCGGATAAGGTGGACGTGGAAAAAGAAGATATTGATTATCTTTTTCAAGAAATGAAACGTATTTTCCCTAAGAAGGAATTGCGGAAAGACAAAATTGTCTCAACCTTCGCGGGGCTGCGACCGCTTGTATTCGAAAAAGGCGCGCCTTCGAAGGTTTCGCGTCAGCACACAGTTGAAGAACCCGCTTCGGGGGTGGTTTATGTCGTGGGAGGAAAATATACAACGTACCGGAAAATCGCGGAAGATACCCTCAAAAAGATCACCAGTAAAAAGCTAGTGAATACAGAAGAAGAATATCCCCTCTACGGCGGTGGAATAATTACTGAAGAAGAAATGAGGGGGGATGCCTCAAAATATAATTTAACGCGGGAGACGATTCAATATTTGGTAGATGTGTATGGAACTAAATACAGGGATGTTTTAGCTTTAGCGAATCAGAATAAAGAGCTTTTAAAGCCGCTTTGCTCTTGTTCTTTAGCCATCGAAGCGCAAGTAATTTACGCCCTAAAAACGGAAATGGCCTGCAGTGAAGAAGATATCCTGTATCGCCGACTTTCGTTAGGGTATTTCCCCTGTTCGACCGGCCGCTGCCGCGACGCTATCCGACGGATAATGAAGGAAAATAATTGATTAGTTTTTCTATATAAGGAGGAAGCTAGAATGGGAAATGAATCTGATACATGTCGAAAATTTATCTTACCTAAGCTTTATGCGGCCGGTTGGACGGATGATCAGATATTCGAGCAAGTATACTTTACCGATGGGAAGATTGTTGTTTTAGGCAATAAATGCAGACGTAAAAAGCAAAAGCGAGCGGATTACTTATTAAAATATCGTCGTGATTTTCCTTTGGCTATTATTGAGGCTAAGGCGGATTATAAGCATCCGGCAGATGGTCTTCAGCAGGCAAAAGAATATGCCCAAATGTTAGGGGTAAAATTTGCTTATTCAACGAATGGTCAAAAATTTATTGAACATGATTATATAACTGGAACTGAAAATGAATTAGATCATCTCCCTTCACCTGAAGTGCTTTGGGAAAGATTTCGTGCCTCAGAAGGTATCCTATCCGATGAAATTTCAGATAAGCTTTTAAGTCCGTATTATCTTAATCCTGACAAACCGCCACGTTATTATCAACAAATTGCGATTAACCGTACTGTTCAATCAATTTTAAAAGCTCAGAAACGCATCTTGCTAACCATGGCCACGGGAACAGGCAAAACAGAAGTAGCTTTTCAGATTTCATGGAAATTGTGGAATGCTAAATGGAACAGAGCAGGCGATGGACGCCGTCCTAAAATACTTTTTTTATCCGATCGTTTAATCCTTGTAGATGACCCCAAAGATAAAACATTTATTCCCTTTGGAGATGCCCGTCATAAAATTGAAGGAGAGGCTTTAAAAAGCCGAGAAATGTATTTTGCTTTGTATCAGTCCCTTGCAAAAGATGAGCGGCGACCCGGGCTATATCGTGAGTATTCGCGTGACTTTTTTGATTTGATCATTGTCGATGAGTGTCATCGTGGGAGTGCCAGTGATGAGAGTAATTGGCGGGAAATCCTCGAATATTTTGAACCAGCTTATCAACTAGGCATGACGGCGACACCGCTACGCGAAGATAACAGAGATACATATCTTTATTTTAGGAACCCTATTTATACCTACAGCTTAAAACAAGGAATTGAAGACGGATTTCTTGCTCCTTATAAAGTCCATCGGGTCATAACGGATGTGGATGCCACTGGCTGGCGCCCACAACAAGGACAAACGGATCGATTCGGTCGAGAAATCCCAGATGGCGAGTATGGAACATCCGATTTTGGAAGAACGATCGTTTATCGTCCACGGACCCAAGCCGTCGTTCAACATTTAACGGATTTTTTGAAGAAAACAGACCGTTTTGCCAAAACAATTGTATTTTGTGAAGATCAAGCTGAGGCTGAAGAGATGCGGATGGTTTTAAGTAATCTGAATAAAGATTTGGTTAAGCAATATCCTGATTATGTTTGTAGGGTTGTGTCTGAAGAGGGAAATATCGGCCGCGGACATTTAGGAAGATTTCAAGAATTGGAAAAAAGCACACCAGCCATTTTAACAACAAGCAAATTATTGACTACGGGGGTTGATATTCCGACGTGTAAGAA
>JACQRL010000166.1 GCA_016206485.1 Planctomycetota bacterium
ATATAAAAAATAAATTTTTCATTTTTATAAAATTCCTTAACTGCTGCGAATATATCACGGCCATTTGCACTCTGAAACAAAATAGTCGTGTGTATGCCCCGTACAAAGGGACCTGAATGCGCTTGAAATGCAATCTTTGGCGACTGGTTAAATCTGGCTTCAACAGCTTCCATAATTTCTGCAGTATGCCGGTGATTGAGAGGTTCATATCCGAAATAACTGTCATTTCTCACAGGATGATGTGTTTTATCCTTTGGTTTCGAACCCGATCCTGAAGACCCTGTAACAGAGGTCACAAACACGCCGCCGTCATTTAAGTCCGCGGCAAATATCGGAGCAAGTCCCAATATAATTGAGGTTGCGAAGCATCCTGGAACAGCAATACATTTTGCCTCGCGAATTCTTGAACGAAAAAGCTCCGGAAGTCCATACACAAAATTCTTACTTGCGACAGAATATGTCTGATCCGGATAATATTTAGAAAAGAGGTCTGCTGCCTTCACACGAAAGTCAGCCGAAGTATCTATGAACAATCTGCTGTTTTTAAACAGATCCCAGTACTTTGAAGTCTCGCCGTTAGGAAGCGCGGAAAAAACAATATCGTAATTAAGCCAATTGAGGGTTGATAATTGCTTAATAGTCATCTGCCCATATTTTGTAAGAGATGGATAAATATCGCCGATCTTTTGCCCGGCTGATTCAGCTCCAAATAGATCAGCAATTTCAATCTCAGGATGGTTCAACAATATACGATATAATTGCGCGCCAATGTAGCCTGATACACCGGCAATACAAACCTTTTTTTTCATCTTACTCCTGACTCCTTACTTCTGTCTCCTAAATCCTTATTGTTAAACAGCCGTTACCACCCTTTTAGCCATCATTTTATGGAGCACATCAGGAGACTTAATCGCGCTTATTACAGGCACAGTAGAAAATTCTGCGACAGCGCTTATTCCGGCTAGGTTATCAGAAACAGGACCTGAAATCGCGCGAGGTTCAATCCCATAACTCGAAATATATTTTAATGCTCCAAAAGCTGCCGCAGGGTCAGATGCGCACAAAACCCATTCCGAAACGTGCTTCGTGAAGTTAACAGACGAGAGCAAGTTAGACACGCCATATTTTCCAATCACGCCATCACCAAGTTCTAAAATTATTAAATCAGGCTGTGAAAAAGCCAGATATCGTATTATTCTCAAAGCAACCTGAGATATATTTGTTATATCCGCTGATGATGCCCATCCAAAATCATTAAATGTTGCGGTAACTTTTGCGCCGCTTCTCGTATATTCCTGAACATCTTTAATAGCCGCGACTCCGCTTAGCTTACCACAAGCAACATTAACACCTTCTCCTGTAAATTGTTTGATCAAAGCTGATGTTGCAGTTGTCTTTCCTGTATTCATACATGTTCCAATCACTGCAATAATCGGAGGATAGTTCGTAACACGGCCAACCTGAGGAGTGAATTTCCCCAGATTGATTCTGCCTCCGGCAGATGAGATAAAACCTAAAAACTCTGCCGTTGTTGCCTTGCCAAGATAAGGAGGATAATCTATACATTCTCCGATTACGCCTCCAATATTGAGCACGTTTATTATATCTCCGGCTTTCAATTCATCCGGAAGAGTCCCGATAAAACCTCTTAATGCCCATCGTGTGCCTGCCGCTCCTATTATCTTCTGTCCCCTGACAAGTTTAATTCTCTTCCCGGCAGTTGTTTCCAGAATATTGTAGTTTGTATTTACATCTATGATTTTTACAGCTAAAACATCTCCCGGATAAGGAGCTCCCGATTCATAGAGATAGCTATCCTCTGGAAATTGAACCCTTTTCACACAAGATCCAATTGCATCAAACATTTCTAACATTTTTTACAATACCTCCCAAAAATTTCTCCACGTTCTGTGGAGCCGTTCCCCCTCCCGAAGTTTTTGAACATGCTGATTTATAAGGATCTGTTGACATCCCATATTTTTTTGCCAGGCTTCCAAACTTGCCTTCCTTAATCGATTTTGCGACCAGAGAATATGCCTGACGAAATGCCATTCCCTTGTTGACCATAGTTTCCACAAGATCTGTAGCGAAAATTGATTCATCACAAGCGGCAAGCATCTTATCTCTATTAATTTCAAGTTTCTCAAAAGTAATCTGCATAACCTTCAGCGCGCTGAGAAGAGACTGCTCAGATGAAATAAGCAGAGGTTTCGTTTCTTGCAAATCACGATTATATCCGGCTGGCAGTGCTTTGAGCATACCCAGCAGGCCGCAAAGATCTCCGACTGCCTTGGCCGCTTTTGCCCGTATAAGTTCAATAGCATCAGGGTTTTTCTTCTGCGGCATTATGCTTGAACCTGTGCATATATCATCCGGAAGCGAAATAAATCCAAACTCTGTTGATGACCATATTATTAATGTCTCCGCAATCTGTGATAAGTGAATAAATGTCAATGTAGTTCCATATACATAATCAGACAAACAATCGCGGTTCGACACCGCATCTATTGAGTTAGCAAACACTCCTTTTAATCCGCACAGACTTGCGGAAAGAGATGGGCTGATATTAAGAGATGTTCCAATGCTTGCGCCTGCGCCAAGAGGAGAAACAGAATGATTATTAATTATCCAATTCATTTTATTTCGGTCGCGTTCGAGTGATGCGACAAATGAACTCAATATGTGTGAAAAAAGAGCCGGCTGCGCTCTTTGTAAATGCGTATAGGTAGGCATAACTGCCTTCATGTTTTTCAATGCGCATTTCGCGATAGAAGTTTCCAGGGCGCCGATCTGTTTTAAAGTCTTCTTAGCGGCTTCAATGGTATAAAGGACAATATCCAAGGCCACCTGGTCATTTCTGCTTCTTGCTGTATGCAGGTAGTTCGCATCATCTCCGATCTTTTCTTTGAGCATCCCCTCAATATTCATATGCACATCTTCAAGAGCAGGATCAAGTTTGAACCCGTTGTTATTCACAAGCTTTTTTATCTCTTTAAGTGAGCTGATTATTTTGTTTGCCGCCGGTTTTGGAATAACACCCTGTGAGGCCAGCATCATAGCGTGAGCTATCGAACCATCAACATCCTGTAATGCAAAATGCTTATCATCTTCTATACAGCTGACAAAGTTCGCTATTGTATTGTCGAGCTCTTTTGCAAACCTGCTTCTTATTATTTTCGCCATATAACTTTCTATATTCGATATTCCATATTCTATATTCCGCTATTTTTCGCGGACGCTATCAAACGCTGAGCATTAAGATTTATAAACCCTGTAGCGTCGGCTTTATTCCATGCCTGTGTATCGAAGCTTGCAATCTCGGGATTGTACAATGAGCAAGGAGATTTGCGCCCTACTATTGAACAGCTTCCCTTGTAAAGTTTCAATCTTGCAGTTCCGGTAACATTCTTCTGGGTTTGCTCAACAAAATCACGTAGAAGTACACCTTCAGGGGCAAACCAGTATCCGTTGTATGCTATCTCGGCAAACTTAACAGCAAGCGAATCTTTAAGATGATAAACTTCACGATCTAAAGTTATCGATTCAACCGCTCTGTGGGCATACATTAATATTGTAACGCCGGGGGCCTCATAAACCCCGCGTGATTTTATTCCTATGTATCGATTTTCCACTATATCCACTCTTCCTATCCCATGTTTTCCTCCGATCGTATTGAGTTCGGAAAGCAACTGACTTGGTAAAAGTTTTTTGCCATTGAGCGCAACAGGAGCTCCCTTCTCAAACTCAATTTCAATATATTCAGGAACCGCAGGAGCATCTGCGGGATTTTTAGTAAGCCTGAACATATCCTCGGGAGGTTCCTTGTAAGCATCTTCCAGTACCCCGCCTTCATAACTTATGTGCGCAATGTTGGCATCCATACTATATGGCTTTTCAACAGTTACAGGAACTTTGATCCCGCGCTGTTTTGCATAATCAAAGAGAGACTTTCTGGAATCGAATGACCACTCGCGCCATGGGGCGATGATCTGTAAAGAAGGATTTATTGCTTTTATAGACAGTTCAAATCTTACCTGATCATTTCCTTTTCCGGTTGAGCCGTGTGAAACTGCATCAGCTCCAAATTTCTCAGCTGCGGAAACCAGATATTTTGCGATAACCGGTCTTGCAAGAGATGTCCCCATAAGATAATAACCTTCATAAACAGCATTTGCTTTGATCGCAGTGAAAACATAATTTGATACAAATTCTTCTGTCAAATTTTCCGCTACAACTTCCTTAGCGCCTGTTTGTAAAGCTCTCTCTTTTATTTCATTGAGATTTTCATCCTGACCAAGATTCGCAATAAATGCGTAGACAGGAACTTTATAAGTCTCAACCAGCCATTTTAGAATTACTGAGGTGTCCAGTCCACCCGAGTACGCCAGTACAATACTTTTCATCTTACCCTCCATCTGCAATTTTTAATTTATATGAGCCATTTCTCCAGCCTCTTCATCACTGCAGCGGCTTTGAATCCTCTCGCTACGACTACCATAAGAGTGTTGTCTCCTGCTACTGTCCCGCAGATCTCTTTCCATTTGAGTTTGTCTATAAATTCTCCGACTGTCGGAGCAGTTCCTGTTAATGTCTTGATCACTATTGTATTCCCTGACCAGTCGAGACCTCTTATAAATTTTGAAAGCAGCGACTTCGAAGGCAATGCTGTTGATTGCGGTACGATATTAGAAGCAACATAGCGAAGGGTCCCTCCCTCATCAACAGAGCGTATGATACCAAGCTCCCGCGCGTCCCTTGAAAGGGTTGCGGTATCAACACTGACACCCTTTGATCTCAGTTCTTTCCCTAGTTGTCCGAGAGTGGACACGGCCTTTTCATCAATTATTTTTAATATCATTTTATGCCTCTTTGTTTTGGTCATTATAAGAAACTGGAGCTTAGAATCTCCTCTCTCTGCGATTGTCTCCTGAGTCTCTCCTCTCGTTTGAAAAACATTTAAATTCACTCATAGCAATTTATTGCAAGAATATAGCAATAAATTGCAGTCGATGCAAGTAAATTTAATCAAAAATGAAAAAAATATTGAAATAAGAATACAGTAATCAGGATTCAGAAGTCAGGAGACAGGGGTCAGAAATATGCTTCTATTGGAACATTTTTCTTGTAGAGGGAATGCCCCACCTACTTAAAATAAGATTTTTCCTAAATCTTATCTTTGCGTGTAGCCTTCTACATAGAATCAGCTAAGTTGATTTATTTTCTCAAAATAGTATCAATTGCATCTTTAACAGTTATTCGCATCCAGTCCTTTCTGATTCTCTGGTACTGGGGCCCCTCCTCATCAAATATTACACGATTTCCATCATCCAAATTAGTAAAATCCAGATTGAAATACAAAGCATCTCCATTCTTTTTTACCCAACAGATAGTCTCTTCATCCTCAAATGTCTTAGATTTACTTTTATATTCTTCAGGAGAGATTAGTATTAACGCCAATACAGCACTACTCCGCACTTCCAACCAATTGTGTGAAAGCAATTTGCATATATCTTCTGTATAATTTTTGTTTCTAAGGTTGCCAAGAGCTAACGCTGCAGTTGCCTTAACCTCGCTCATCACAGATATCATCTTTTCATTTTCAAGCTCAGTTCTTAGGTATGCCGCTATGGAATCTGCATATTTATTTGCTCCTAAGATTCCAAGCGCTCTAATAGCCTGTACTCTGACAGAATAATCATCATCATACATCATCAAACTTGCAATTTTTTCTGCATGTTCAACCGAGTTAAATTCTGTTAAGATCTCAATTACTAGTGATCTAATGCCTGGGTTGTCATAATCAAGAAATATGCTGATTTTTGCTGCATGCTTTTTTGCTCTAAGTAAAGCAAGTGAATACAGAGCTTCTATCAAAAGCGATGTAGACCCGTTCCCATCAAGAAATTCAGCAATATTGTTTGAGTATTCTTCCGCACCTAGTAAGGCAAGCGCCCGCACTGCATATATACGAGCGGCAACACAATTGCTCATAATAGATGCGATATCATTGGAGTATTCTTTTGCTCCTAATCGTCCCAGCGCCAAGACTGATGCAATTTTAATGTTTTGATTTTTATTATGCAAATGACTCGCAATCCGCCCCACACACGCATAAAGTCCAATCCTGCCGAACAGATCAATTGCGTTTACCTGCACCTGAGTATCCATATCATCAACAAAATGTTCAATTGCACTATGACAATCTTTAATATGGATTGCGTACTCTTTGTTTTCTTGTACAACGTTAATAAGTCTTGATAGTAAATGTTGCTTTGAAATTGGGGTTGTAAGTTTCTTTATAAACCATGCGATTGCCGCTGTACGTACTTCCACATGATCTATACTGAAATTATTGAAGAAAACTATAGGATTCAATATCCATTCGCTCAGATATGATAACGCTCTATCTGGAGTGATGGTCTCAATCTCTTTTCCCAACACATTTGAAAGTAACCGAATAGCTTCCTTTGTTGGATCCCTTTTTATTCTGATCTGATTTAAGATTTCTTTCAGGGCACTAATTTTATGACTATTGTTAAACTCTTTCGCATCATTTATAGCAACATCCAAGATATTTTCAATGCCTTCAAACTGCCAGTAATTTAAAAGCAACTCAACTGCCTTACTGCGCACAGCAGGGCTTGTCTCTCCAAGTTGTTCAATCAATCTTCGTATTTCAGTTTCCTCGCTATCTTGTATATGACCACAAAACAAAAACATAACAATCGAAGCAAAAAAATGCTGGCTTTGCATCTACAATTATACCAAGCAGCTTTCAAACTTAATTCATTAGATTTTCTGCTTACACCACAAAGCAAATATTTTACAGTTCAGGAAGCTGTCCGCATTTTCACCACCCCAGCAACAGGTTGGAAGGAAGTGACAAGTCTGTCGTTAATCACACAGGGGTTTTTTTAGGTCTTTTCGGTACATGAGTAATAGAAGTCCACGTTATGTGCCCGCATTCGTCACATATCATAAGTGAGAGATAAATCTCACAATTTTCATGTGCGCCGCATTCCACGGTAATATCCCTGCGAATGCTAGCACCGTGCCGCCTATGCTCAGAGTCGTCCTCTGAAGAAAAATATAGACTTTCTTCTCCGGATGACCATGATAGCGCGGTAACCCCTGATAATTTTATTTGTTCAAAGCTGTTATCAAGGTTCTTTTCAATTCCCGCCTGCGATGTTAAACCTGCCAAAATAATGGCTGTTAAGCTGAAACTCACTACACCTAATTTCATATTTGCCTCCTTTTTAAACTGCCAAATGCGTCAAGCGACACACTAACATTACAGAACAACTTATTCAGGATGCAGATTGAAAGCTTTAAACAATCAAATCTAAAATTTGATAGATTAATTATGAAATTAAAACACCTAATCCGGATCTTTTTTCTCGCCATAGCGCTAACTTTTAGTTTTCAGATAGCCGGAGCGCAAAGCGTTCCGCCACAGGCGCTCAGGGTTTCAGCCGGGTTATTCCATACTTTAGTAATGACAACTGATGGAAAAGTACGCTCATTTGGGGCAAACTTTAATGGACAGCTTGGAGACGGTACATATACCGACAGAAATGCACCTGTAATCGTTCCCGGGATTACTTCCCCATCACCTTAATACTAATTACGATAGCGTATCAGCCGGATATTATCACAGTATAGCTTTGATTAATGGAATCGTTTACTCTTGGGGGGCAAATAACTATGGTCAGCTTGGTATTGGGAATTTTTCAGCAGGAAATCCATCTCCGACACCTATCCCCGGATTAACAAGTGTTATAGCTATAAAGGCAGGAGGATTTCATAATTTCGCCATACAATATGACTATGATATGAACATTTCTACCTTGTGGGCGTGGGGCAGTAATTTCTTCGGTCAGCTTGGCACCGGGGACACAATCGACAGACCTTCTCCGACCATTATTATGTCATTATTTGCAAATCCTGGTTACCCTACATTTATCACACCTATCGTGTCTCTAGCTGCCGGAGGATGGCATAGCTCTGCAGTAATTTACGATTCTGCCGTACTTTCATATGATTTTTATTCATGGGGACTTAATAGTTCCGGTCAGCTATGCGATGGAACGACAGTAAATAGAACTGCCCCATTGCGAGTATTCAGCATACCGAATCAAATCTTCGATTCTCTACCATCACTTGTTAGCGCAGGTTTACTTCATACGATAATCAAAATTTCCTACTTTGTATATTCGTGCGGAGATAATTCTGTAGGGCAACTTGGAAACGGCACAAGTGGAAATATTTCCACTACTCCGGTTTTTGTGTCTCTATTCACTAATTATTCATCCATAGCAGCAGGTGTATTTCACAATTATGTGTCTGCTCCCGGTTTTACTCCTCCAGAATGGAGCTTTGGCTGGGGTGAGCGAGGACAACTCGGTACAGGAAATACCAACAACGCTTATAGTCCAGTCCCGATCTATACAATACCACCCTCACTAACATATCCCACTTTATCTTTACCATTTATTGCTCACATGTCTGCAGGTGGCGCGCATACTGTCAGAATAGTAACACCAAATGGAATGTTGTACACCTGGGGTGACAATACCTTCGGACAATTAGGACTGGGGAATACGCCGAACGGAAACGCCCCTTTTGTAACAACTCCCACTCAGGTTGTGTTCTAAACAGTATGAACTAAGTTCTTGCCTAGGGTCTGTTTGGAGCGCTGTATTTCGAAGCTACCCACTGGCTCCTGATTACTGACTTCTGTATTCCATCTTCTAAAGCCTGTATTCTATATTCTCGACTATTGATCGATACCGCTAAACATGACAAAAATATTGAAATAAGAATACAGTAGTCAGGATTCAGAAGTCGGGAGACAGGATTCAGGGAACAGAAGGTGGAAATTAGAAATCCTGAGCCAAGCAGCGGGAGCTAAATTCTTTCCCGCTGCCCTGTTGCTTAGCGTGACTTATTCAATAATTAACTTAGAGTGATCAGAAATTCTCACAGCATTTAAAGCAACATCGCCACACTCGCACACTTGTTGTGTAGTTGTCACCACACAGTCTTCGTGTTCCCAGCATTTACTTACAATTTTAACCGGGCCGTGCCAATGTTCATGTTTAATCAGCTGTTCAGGGCCTCCAGATTGCTGGGAAAAATACGCATTTTCATCACCAGATTGCCATGAGCTGGTGATGTAGCTGCCAGTTTCGACCGTCTCATCTTCATTGCTGGTTGCCAGTCCGCTTCCGCCCTCTGCATGTGTCGCAAAGCCAGCAAGCAGTACCATCACAACAAACTTTCCTAAATCTATTCTCATATCAGCCTCCTTTTTAAACTGCCAAATGCGTCAAGAGACACGCTAACATTACAGAACAGTTTATTCACGATGCAGATTGAAATATCTTCAATTCAAAATGTGATTAATCCTGTATTCTGACCCCTGAATCCTGACTTCTTGAAACGAAATACAAAATGTTTTGCTATATATATATATAT
>JACQRL010000173.1 GCA_016206485.1 Planctomycetota bacterium
ATACAGCTGTTGTGTCCGCCAAAGCCAAAAGAATTTGAGATAGCTATATTCACCTGATGTTCTCTCATTTGATTGGGAACATAATCAAGATCGCACTCAGGATCCGGCTCTTCATAATTTATTGTCGGATGAATCCTATTCGAATTTATGCTCATAATAGTGGCTACAAACTCAACTGCTGCAGCCGCGCCAAGAAGATGCCCTATCATTGACTTAGTGGAACTTATTGGGATTTTGTAAGCGCCTTGACCAAACACCTTCTTTACTGCAAGCGTCTCTACCTTATCGTTAAGTTCAGTAGAAGTTCCATGGGCATTGATGTAATCTATCTGTTCAGGTTTTATTCCGGCATTTTCCAGGGCATTTGTAATCGCCATTGCGGGACCTTCTGCTTCGGGGTCAGGAGCTGTTATATGGTATGCATCATCACTCTGACCAAAACCTAAAACCTCAGCATATATATGAGCACCACGTTTAAGCGCATATTCAAGTTCCTCAAAAACAACGACCGCGGATCCCTCTCCTAATACAAATCCATTCCTATTTTTTTCAAATGGTCTTGATGCCTTCTCAGGTGCATCATTTCTTCTCGAAAGCGCCCCAATACAGGAAAATCCAGCAACACCAAGTTCTGTAACTGCGGCTTCAGTACCGCCGGTTACTATAACATCAGCATCCCCATATTGGATGAGTTTCATCGCCATACCCATGGCATGATTTGAAGAGGCGCAGGCGGAGACTGTAACAAAATTAGGGCCTCTGAATCCATGGTAAATAGCAATTAATCCAGATGCGGAGTCAGAGATCATCTTTGGAACAAATAGCGGACTCAATCTCCTCGGACCTCTCTGTAAAAGAGTTGTCTGGGCATTTTGCATTTCTTTTAAACCGCCTATTCCACTTCCCATAATAACACCGATTCGATTTCTTTGTTCCTTCGACAAAGCAGAGCTATCTATATTTGCATCTCTAATAGCTTGTTTTGCTGAAATGAGCGCATACTGGCAGAATCTATCAAGTCTTTTTATCTCTTTAGAATCGAACCACTCTTCTTCTTTATACCCGCCTACCTGGGCAGCAAAGGTGACATCAAAATTCGTTGTATCAAAATAATCTATCTTTCTTACACCGCTTTTACCTTGGAGAAGTGAATCAAAAAACAGCTGTTTATCCAACCCCAGCGGGGTACAGACTCCTATCCCAGTAACAACAACTCTGCGTTTAGACACCTATCTTTTTGCTAACATAATTTATTGCATCCTGAACAACCTGTATACCTTGAGCATCCTCATCAGGGATATTTATATTGAACGCATCTTCGATTTCCATTATCAATTCAACTGTATCAAGAGAATCGGCACCCAAATCGTTTATAAAATGGGACGTCTTTTTGATCTTATCTTTCTCTATGTCGAGTTTTTTTGCGACAATATCAATGATCTTTGTCTCAATTTCGCCCAAAGATGTAGCCATTTTCCCTCCTAATTAAATATAGGCATTGTAAATCAAAGCCTGTAATTGTCAAAAATTAAAGCATAGGCTGTATATTCGATTTTAATCTGTTCTCTTTCAATTATAATGAGCTCTGCGTATTGTTATTTTTTACTGGATGGACCGCGTAAAAAATCATCGTTTCTAACCTTACCGAGTAGAGATTTGGCAAATTGAGTGATCGTATTCTTCTGATAATAACAGTTTACAGGTTTATACCCTTCAACAACCATTCTCAAATCATAGATTAAATCAGTCATACTTTGATATCTGCCGGCTTTATCCCTGCGCATTGCTTTTAGAATCACATCCTGTAATTCATGAGGGATCTCTTTATTAATTTCACGAGGAGGTTTTGGATCAGACCTTATAACAGCATCTATTGCATCTTTGGGTTGTAAATGCGAAAAAGGTACCGTCCCGGTTACAATATAATACAATATCGCGCCCAAAGAATAAATGTCTGATCTCTCATCAATCTCCTGAACCTTGCCTTCAGCCTGTTCCGGAGAGAGATAATATGGGGTCCCAAGAACAACATAATATTCTGTTTTTTCATTAGGTTCTTCAATACCTCTAACCTGCGCCAAACCGAAATCAACAATCCACGGTTTTCCAGTCCTGTCTATTAATATATTAGAAGGTTTTAAATCTCTGTGATATATATGCTTGCCATGCGAATATTCAAGCGCTTCGCAAACAGGCATCACTAACCTAATTAAATCTTTCCAGTTTCTTTTTTCACCGGGATTGTTTATGTAATCATCTAAACTACTTCCCTCGATAAGCTCCATAACAAAATAAAAATATGAATCTTTTGTTCCAAAATCATAAAGTGGAACGATACTAGGATGTAAAAGCTTGTTTACGGCTGTTACTTCTATGTAGAATCTTCTTATATCCTCTGCATCTCCGAAAGGAGTGTCAACACCACAGCTTGTTTTTGTATCATGTGAGAGCATTTTAATTGCAACGTACCGATTGAGGTTCCTATCCCATGCTTTATATATAAGACCGCTGCCCCCTTCGGCAATCTCGTGTATAAGTACATAATCCCCGAACTGTTTCGCAGGATCATTCATCACACTGACAACTTCTTCCGGAAGCTCCACATCCACTTTCCCGCTGCTTGATGCAAGGTCACATTCAAATTTCAGTGCCATTTCAACTATTATATTTGAAAGCTGGCTTTTGCATGTAGCGCATTGATACTTTGTTTTGCCATTACTACTGACTTTGCTGATTGTCTTATCTGATAATTCCGAGTTGCAACTTTCACAGACATAAAGTTCTTTCGATAACTGAGACAATGCTATATCAACCTGCTCTTTTTTTATAAAGTTCTTCTTTACCATTATTTCCCCGAGACGCAACGGAGATTTTATATTCATATCGCGCATCATTCCCTGTACTCTCAAAGCCTCATTTACCTGATACGTAGTGGCAAGTTTATTCTGAAGCAATATCTGACCAAATAGATTATGCTCCTTAAACTTCTTCTGATCATTGAGCAATTTATCCAGCATCTGGAGGTTAATGTAATTCTTTTGTAAAAGAATTCTCCCTAGAGGTTTAGAAGAATCAGATTCTTTTAAAAGGAGGCACTGGAGTAGCTGCTCCTTAGTAACAAATCCATTTTCTAGCGCAAGCTCACCTAACAATTTCATAACATTTTATATTATCCAAACAGTTAACCTCCCAGTTGTATTATAATATAACAAGGTTATAATTCAAATGCGTTTCAAACGAATGCAAACATATATAACACTTGATAAGGCCTTAGAGCTGATAAAATCAAATAGGCAAATACTTGATAGCGAAATCATACTGATTCAAAATGCCCTGGACAGAATTTGTGCGGAAAACATCGCTTCACCACATGATATTCCGCATTCGAATAAATCTGCAATGGATGGTTATGCGGTAAATTACAAAGACATAGATAAATCTATAACAAAATTCAAGGTGATCGGATCAATAGAAGCAGGGTCAATAGACATACTTAAACCCGGACTAGGAGAAGCGGTGAAGATAATGACCGGAGCCACCGTTCCAAATGGGGAAATTTCAGTCATTATGAAAGAAAAGGCAGAAGAACTTGAAAGCGGCTATATTCAAATAACACACACGCCAAAACCATTCGAAAACATCGTGATTAAAGGCGAAGATATCAGAAAGGAGGAGATATTAATAAAGAAAAATACAAGACTAAAGGAATCACATCTATCCCTGCTTGCAACAACCGGTATAACCAGGATAAAAGTGTATAAACAACCTTCAATTGGGATAATTTCTACCGGTTCAGAACTCGTAGATATAGACGCACCAGCGCAATCACACCAAATAAGAAACTCAAATTCAATACTCTTACAAAACTTGCTCAAAAGAGACGGTTATAAATCAGCCAATCTTGGAATAATTAAAGATAACGAGACCGAACTACGGCAGAATATAAACAAATATCTGGAGAAATATGACATGCTGATCTCAACAGGCGGAGTTTCAGCAGGAGATAAAGATCTCATTTTAAAAGTCGCAAGCCAAGCTGAAGTACACGGAATTTTCCATCAGGTGATGATAAGACCTGGAAGACCTGTCTTCTTTGCCAGAAAAAACAACAGCGTTACTTCGGCCTGCCCGGGAATCCGGTCTCTGCGCATCTATGCTATCTTCTTTTTATTAAAACCTATCTTTTTGAGGATACGACCAACTTTTTCAACACAAAACTAACTTTTGACTATGATAATAAAACTAATATGAAACATTTTATACCTGTCATATTTGACAAAAATGGGTCGATGACAAGAGTTAAATTTAATGGATCAAACGATATGGTTGGTATATCCAGAGCGTCTCACCTTGCAGTGGCGGAACCAATAACATCTTACAAATCCGCAGACAATATACTTGCAACTCCTTTATAAAATAATGAGCAAGAAATATACAAAAACACACGCGCAGAGCGGGACTAAAATTAAACTGCCGCCAATCGAAACCTGGGACAACCAATACAGGCGAAATTATGAAATAACGATCGATATCCCCGAATTCACATCAATTTGTCCCAGAACGGGGCTTCCGGACTTTGGTAAAGTGGCCATAAAATATATTCCGAATAAAGTCTGCGCAGAACTTAAATCACTGAAATACTACATGCTCAGTTACAGACAGCTCGGAATATTCTATGAAAATGCAATGAACAGAATATTAGACGATTTTGTCAAATGCATAAAACCAAAAAGCGTAACTATCACAGGACAGTTTAACACGCGTGGCGGCATGAACTGCACTATCAGCGTACGATTCCCTCACTAATACCAAAAAACTTACGTTTATTCTAATGGCTATTCGATTGCCTTATTCAAACTAGTTTTGTCGAGTTCCAATGAATACTTACCGCCTTCGAGCGTCACATAATAAACATCTGATTTTTCAGGAAGAACCGAAACGATAAATTTGAACTGCTTATTCTCTGAATTAATTATGATCACGTGCACTTCTGCCATAGATGCAGGTTTCACAACAACTGATTTCAATTTAATATTGTTTAATTTCGACTTATCAAGAGGCTTTTCTGTTTTATCTGATTTAATCGAAACACCTGCAGCACCTTCGATGTAAAAATCGAACACACCGGATTCACACAATTCTTCGCATTTTTTATTAAATCTGCCGTAGTCGCCGGAATTTACCTCATAGAAATTGTCTTTATAATTGACACAATACAGATCAGCAACCATACCAAGATTAATCGAATGTTTTCCATTAACGAGAGAAAACTCAACAGATGCTGACTTCTTGAAATCTATATTTCCCGAGCCAGCTTTATTTACTATGTCTTTCGGAACAAAGTTATCAATAAACCACGACAAATCCTTAACAGTTTCCATACTTATATAAAAGTTATATCCACTATGAGAAAGCACCCAATTTTTTTTCTGTTTATTAATCTCAAAGGACGAATTATCGGATGAAAGCTTAATACTTCTCAAAAATGAAATATCCTCATCTATTATCTTCCATTTGACCAGGTCTTTAAGCTCAGGAAAGAACGTCTTAAATTCAAAATCATTGAGTTGAAAAATGTTTTCACCGCTTTCTACCAGAAATAATTCTTTATTCTTATCGTAAGAAAACTTCAAAATGTGTTCCGTACCTTCGCCCCTCAATCTGATGAAATAATCAAACCTGATTGGCTCCTTCTCATTCGGCTTGTATAAATCGATAGCGGTAAATATCGATAATTTCTCAATTAAACCGGTGATCTCTCCACCCTCATTGAGTTCAAATGGGATTTGCGGATAAGTTAATTCCCACAAATCCTTAACCTTTTCAAATCTCAGTAATCGGTAAGGAGTTTCTATTTCCAACGTTTTAACTGCTGCCTTATCAAAAGAAGTTACTGACAGTCCTACGAGCTCACCCAGCGGTTTAAAAAATTTCTTCAAATTTTCTTCTTTAAGTCTATATGTGATCTGTTCTTTACTTTCCAGGACATAAGCTTCATCTTTACTCAGAACAGCAAACAAATATACAAATGGTTCGCCTATACCTTTAATACGTACAGATAAAATTCTATTAGCTTCTTTGACTCCCTTATTGATTATATCTTCTTTTAAAACAACCTCATCAGCCTGAATATTGCGAAGCTCACTAATCCAAGCATTAATCTGATCTTGTTTGAATTGGACATTATTGCTCAACTGAGGAAATTTCAATTTCCAGACATAGTTTTTCTCTTTTGTTTTATCTTTTTCGCCATTTGTCTTGATTTCTTCCTTAACCCAGACAATCTTTTTGTTATCGTAATCCAGCTGAATCGCTTCTACTATTTCACTATCAACATCAATAATACCCTTCTTATTAACCCATACTGTAGGATCAAGTTTCCCTTGCGGTTTTCCATCCGTAAAAGAAAAGTGTCTTGTAATATCTCTGCTGGTCTTATAAACCGCGTCCGAACCTGCTTTTCTTACATAACATCCTGATTCAACTTCAAGTCTTTTCCCCACCAACAAATGGAACAGGAGCTCTTCCTTTTCATTTCTGCCGACGATATGAAGCGTTTTATCATCGTGAACGTAAAACTCTTTAAATTTCTCAGGAGGGACATCGTATCTTCTTACATCCAATTCTCTAACTGTATCGATTAAATCCTGAACTAACTGTTTATTTGCGGGGGCATTATAATAAGACGGCATTATCCATTTTCCTGCCAGATTTAAAAAATTCACGGCTGATTTATCTGATTTTTCCTTTTCTTGCTTAACCTGATCTTCTTTACTGTCATTCAACGGGATCTTTATATAAAGCTCGAGCTGTTTTACTTCATCAGTCGAAACATCGCTTAACAATTTGGTTATCTGCTTCTCATAAAGAACTGTTTTCGGCTGTAAAGATTGCTGTATCAGGTAGACTATTATCAAAGAAACAGTTATTACAAAGAGGATATTAATATCTTTCTTCATTTGGAGCCGGCTCCTGCCTTTAAAGATTCCTCATACATATGTCTTCTTTTAATCCTTAAAACGTATTTCACTATACCGAAAAGAGCGATAGCAAGCGGCCCCGCAATACCGAATCCAAGCTTGTATCCCAGCTTTTCACTGTAAGTGAGGTTTTTCAAGACAGATACAATAACTTTTTTACTTCTCACGCTGATGAGCTCTTCGCTTCCTGTCATGTAATCTATGCAGGAAAGAAGGAAATCCAGATTATTATATTCTTCGTTTCTTGTATATTTATCAGCAAACATCTGTTCCGATGAAATCACGATCAACTTAGCAGGTTTAAGTTGGATTTCAGGAGCGATCTGATCAGTCACACTTCCCTCCTGCATCCAGGATGGTATTTTGTTCCCAGCGAACTGGAACGGGAATGTCCCTTCAAGTTCAATGACAAGTGGTATGGCCAATTCAAACCTGTTTGGAATCGAGAAATCAACCGATGGGATTATTCTCTCTTTCAAGTCTCTTGTCCAGCTTGTTTGACCTGTGTATATCAAGATAGAGCTTTTAAGGTTATTCTTTGTAATTTTATCAATATCAAGTTTTATTGGAGAACCTTTGATATAATGCAAAGTTCTGACCCTTCCGGCTATCGCATGAGATTGATTTATGGAATCTTCGAGTATTTTTATACTAGATTGAAGTTTTAGCAGCATCCTTCCTCTGTCAAATTCATATGGACCTATCACTTGTCTAAGTTGGATATGCTCATCGACAATATTGGTATCCAGAACAAATTTTGGCGCAAGACTGACGCCATATCCTTCCAGAAATGAAATTGCCTTTTGATTAATCTTTTTTGCTGACAATAAAACAGGTCCCTCCGAATCAAGTGAATTCATATCAACTTCAAGTGTGACGTTTGACAGACATAAAATACAATTCGTCCCTTCCGAAAGTTTTTTATTTATTTCATAAAGTTGTCTTTCATTAAGCTCTCCACTTTCAGGAGAAAAAACTACCATAACATCAACATTTTCCTCATTTCTAAATGACCTTTCCTGATTAAGATTTATTCTTTTGACATCATATAGCAATTCATTGAGTTCATTTGAAATATTCATGTAATTGTCTTCAGATTTCATTCCCTGAGATCCCATTCCCATTTTATACATGAGCTCAATCATTTGTGGATTCGGATCTTTTTTTGGTCCAATTACGGCTATAACAGGTCTCTTCTCTTCATTCATCCTGAAAACTTTAGTAACTATTTTGTATTCGAGTTCGCCAATGCTTTCCGGAACTACTCCATTTATCACCTCAGGTCTCCGGTCAAGATATTCAATTAGAACTGCAGAATAAACGAGCTTTTCAACCTTGCCAAACTGCTCCAGAGATAGTGCCGTTAAAGGACGAATATTGAGCTCATCAAGCTTCTCCTTTACTTTTGGGTCTTTATCCGGGTAGAAAGTCTGTACGACCACCTTATTTGATAAAGAAGCGATATCCTTCAAAATATCCATAACCTCTCTTTCGAGTGTCATAAGCTGTGATGGCATCTCATCTTTGCTCATTACAAAATAAGAGATCCTCAATGGAGACTGAAGTGATTTGATTACCTTCTTTGTACCTTTTGAAAGTGTGTAGATCTTTCCTTCGGTGAAATCGAGTCTGTAACCATAAAAGTTATGCGTAATCATAACTGCAAATGTCCCTGAGATTATCAAAAGAGCCATAATCGCTAAAAGTGCTTTTCTTGACTGAACTCTGATATGCCCTTCGAGATAATAAGCTGTCAATGAGATAAATGTGGCAGAAATCACCACAAAGTAAAGAAAGTCGCGTATCTCGATCACACCTCTCTGGATACTGTCAAAATGCGGAGGTATAGAATAATAATTATTACAAAACTGTCCGATACTCGGAATCGTATTATCGAGCATGATCATAATGTACGGCAGCCCTGTCAGGTAAAGAAATGCAAAAATCACCAGTGAAACGATGAAAGCTACAATCTGATCCTTGCACATTGTTGAAACAAACATTCCGATTGCTATAAGCTCGCACCCTAACAATAGTGTCCCGACATAACCGCCTAAAACCGGTCCCCAGTCAGGGTTTCCTAACATTCCCATCATTATCGGGATTGGCAGCGTTGCAAGAAGAGTCACGAAAAGGAAAAATATTGAAGCAAAGTATTTTCCAAGGATTAACTGGATTTTATTCATCGGAAGTGTCAACAACAACTCAATTGTTCCCATTCTTCTTTCTTCAGACCACAATCTCATCGTTACGGCCGGAATGAAAATCACAAACAATATGGGGATAAAAGCGAAATAATCCCTCATCTCATTTCGTTCACTTAAGAAATATGAATCAATAAATAATCCATAGCTGATCGCCAGGAATACAATGATGAATACATAGGCTATTGAAGAATTAAAATAGCTTTTCAGTTCCTTGTTAAAAACGATAAGAATATTCTTCATTTCTGGCCACCATTTCTGGTTTGCTGTATAAGTCCCACAAATGTTTCCTCAAATGTGGGTAAAATCTCTGACAACTCATTAATTATCCAATGTTTATTGTTAAGCGATAAATTAAAATCTGTCACCTTATCAATGTTAACATCAATAACAGCTCTTACAGTATCGCCACCTGATCTAACAATATTGAATTCGACAAATTGTAGAGAGTTTAAAAAGCTCCTGCACTCATCTGCAGATACCTGGAGATCAAGATTAAACTTTCTTTTTCGACCTGCTCCTCTCCTGAAACTAGATATAGAACCGTCAGATATTATTCTCCCCTCATTAATTATGCAGACCCGATCTGTAATCGCTTCGACTTCCTGGAGTATATGCGTACTGAAAATAATTGTTTTATCATGTGAGAGCTGTTTGATAAGAGAGCGTATTTCTAATATCTGTAATGGATCCAATCCTGAGGTTGGTTCGTCCAGGATAAGTACTGCCGGGTCATGAATGAGCGCCTGCGCAAGTGTAACGCGCTGCTTATAACCTTTCGATAATTCTTCGATAGGTTTGTGGAGAACCTGTTTAATTTTACAGGCGTTTACAACCCAATCTATCCTGTCTTTAAGTCTTGCCCCTTCGAGCCCTCGTGCCCTTGCGACAAAATCTATATACTCAAACGCTTCGAAATCATAATAAAGCGGCACGGTCTCAGGAAGATATCCAATAAGTTTTCTGATTTCGAGCGGATTTTTAACAAGGTCGTAGCCTCCTATCTCTGCGCCGCCTGAAACCGGGTCGAGATAGGTTGTAAGTACTCTCATTGTGGTCGTTTTACCGGCGCCATTCGGGCCAAGCAATCCAAGAATTTCGTTTTTTGCGGCAGAAAATGAGACGTTATCGACAGCGGTGACTGTCCCAAACCGCATTGTTAAATTCTTAACTGTTATCATCTCTCAATACGACGCACAATTTATAATATGTAACGAAAATAATATATCTGATGTTTGTTAAATCAAGCTACAAATAACTGGAAAAAACCGACTAAGCCACGCTCAGAAGATAACCGTATGCTATTGCTATACC